>JAAHHL010000519.1 GCA_010672185.1 Caldora sp. SIO3E6
TTATTCAATCTGGCTTTTGGGGTTGGAAGCTGGTGCGTTAACCAGTTTTTCAAATTCATGGACTGGCATAATGTAGCGCTTGTCTGAAGTGCAGAACTGCGGGTCATTAGATGGCTTAAAGCAATACTCAATGAGCATTGTCTGTCTGTCATAAAGCGCACCGCCTAATGTAAAGATACCGATAGTCCCCAAAACCAGTACAGCACCAGTGCTCCAATGTTCCTGCTTGCGGAATTTATCAAGACTCATGACTTCCTCCCGAAAATGACTAGGATTGTCAGGAGGACAAGGAGTGTGATCAGTGCTATAACTGGCTTTGTCCAAACAGGATTGACTGGTTCGGAGATTTCAAACGCTTTGACTTCTTCAATGAATTTCCTGGCTCCATTATTGGAAGCTTTGGATATTTGCCGATTTTCACGAGAGAAGACGAATAAAGCTGCGCCAGCTGCTCCGGTTTTGACCAGTTCAGTCCAGAAATCCCTATCAATGCTGGGACGACCGTTTGCGATCGCAATTTTGGTAAGTGTATGCACAGCAAAGAGTGCCAAGGCAATACTGCCAATGCTGCTTGTCGCTAAAGCTGGTAACCCAAGCTGAGCAAACAGCAGCACACTCTCACCAACAGCAGAAAAGCCCAGAAAAGTCACCAGCGCTGAGGAAATCATCCGGTGTTGGCTAAAAGCTGCTGCAATTTCTTCCTCAAGCCGTTCGTTATCTCGCTCTTCGGATGTTTCAGGCGGGCACTCATTCTCATCGGCGATCTGAAATCCTTGAATTAACTCGTTGAAATCGTCCATCGTATCTGCCTTTTGAGCCTTTTGTGCTAAAGCAGCGCTGAACGAGGAAGCGCTGCCCCTAAATAGAGTTGGTTAGATACCAAACGTGTCTCTAAAGCCCTTCCAAAGTTTTCCGGCTCCACGAGCATTAGTTTTGTAGTTGGGCTTAGGGATCTTGCTCAAATCAGCCTCAGACCCCTTAGCCCAAATCGCTGTGGCAACGGCTTTGTTGTATTCAATGTCAGCTTGCTGCTGCGCCAGGGGAATTTTGTTTTGTTCCCTAGTGAGCGCAAGTTGGTATCTTGTCAGCGCCATCAAGTCAGCCGTGTGGCTACGAACTTGAATCAGGCTTGTTTGCCGCAAATGCCTAGAAGTCTCTGCACCTACGCTATTGACGTAGGAAGCCTTGGCCTCAATCATCTCATTGGCAAACTGTTTCTCCACTAGTTGGGAGTCCAGAGAAGCAGACATCACCTGTTTCCCTGATTTTTGAGTTTGCTTCGCCAAATCAGCAAGCGCTTTGTTGAGGTCGCCCGTGGTTTCGATCGTCGCCCTTGCGGCTTGCAGCGCAGGCTCTATATTGGCCTGAGTCATTTCGGACAACCTGCCAAGGTCTGCCAGTTTCTTGATGGCGTCATGATCACCATGACAAGCCTTGAGGAAATCGTGAACAGAAATGCCAAACATTTCTGACATAGCCTTCAACGTTCCTGGAGCAAAACAGGTGACGTGTTCCTTATGTTTTGCCTTACCAAAATCTCGCTTCATTTAGTCTTCCTCGTGAGCTGGAATCGAATGAACATTACTGGTGGTAGTGAGAATGGTTCTGACTGGTGTTGAAACAGGTCTAGGCTCAGCTTCAGTCTTGACTTTACTTGCCGCAACGTAAGCAGCTACGCCAGTTGCAACCGCCAGACTCGTAACAGCAACGACATCAGTCGCCGTGATATCTTGTTTTGTCATTACAGCTCCTAAGACAAAGTGGTTGGTATCCGAAGAACCCTAGGTGGCGGCGGAGGATTTGCAATGTCTCTTACTGGCTTAGCCTGCCCCATTAAAAAGGCTAGAATTCCCGCCGAAAGAGCTAATGCAGCTATGGAGAAATAGCTATTTAGACTTACTCGTTTCATCATGCATAGGTTTAGCAAGTATATTGCGTACATGCTTTCATCGTCCGTCAGCTTATCCATACACTCCTCTCAAAAAATAAACCTTGATCAACTAGGGTATTGTGCAATCCTTCTCGATATAAAAGTAGATAAACTGAGGGACAAAAGAGTCAAGCGAACACATACTTCACCAAATTCTGATTGAGTTCGATAATTAAGCATCTCGTTAAACATCGACCACGATAGCCGCTCAAAATCGCTTTGGTCGTCAAAGCCTGAGTCGTCAAAATCGATTGGACGAAATGACAGGTCTAAAAGACCTTCAATAGTGCCGAAATAACCCCATCCAATATTCCAGTAATAAAGCACCAATGATGTTATCGCTTGAAAAGCCAATAAGTTGTCCGTTGATAGCTCTTGAAGTTGCTCCCCATAGCACCTTTCAAATATGTCGAGAAAAGGGATTGTTGGCAACCGACAATCATCTTGTGTCATATTACCCCTGCCAAATTAAACCAAATAGATGTCTGCTTCTTCTTGCGAGAACAAATTGCTAGAACCGCAGTACTCACAGGTCCCATATGATTGTTCGGTTAACCGCCCACAGTCGCCGCACCATTCGGGGGACGGATACAAAATTTCAACTTGATCTGTCACTAGTAAATGGTGGAGATTCTCAGCCAGAAACACTTGGAGCCCTAGCAATTGATCCAAAGGCAATCGCCCCATTCGCGAAATAAAATCTGAAGGCAAGCCCGAATCCAACTCCTCACATGCGTACAAAAAGCTCTTGATGCACAGCGAATCCAGGGACGAATTGGATGCCCCTAAATATCCAATGACTTCCATTAATTTGAATTTTTGAGTGGCATCTAGTTTTTGAAGATGGCTACCGTAAATCAAGGCGATTTCCGAGCTAATGTCGCAATAATACGTGATTGGCTTCATTAATCTTTTCCTCCCATGAAGGGTACTTCGTTGATTTTGTATCCAGCGTCCGTTAACTGCTTTTCAATCTCTACCCATTCCCAGTGTCCCCGCATCTCATCTAATTCAATAAATCCAATATCTAGGGTCAATGTTGGCACATCAAACTCCCATTCCCAGGGGTGCAGGTAATCTCCTAAGACTTCATTTGCAAGGTCAAACAGTTCTGCTCCGTCAAGTCCCAACAAGTAGTTCATTTACTCTCTCAATTCGACCTCGCTAAGTGTCATCTCTCCACCACCAACTGATGTTCTCAAAGATTAATGAAGAACAGTGCTCCTCTATCTTTTCTATTTGTTCATCGGAAGATAGGATATTCCATTCTTCTGGTGTAATACCCAGATCTTCTAACCCAAACTTTTCAACGACCTGATATGAAGGGTCTAAGTTGAACTCCATACCAAAAACAAAATTCGTCATGCAGTGTCCTCAAATTGAGCTGCGAACTCTGAAATTAAGCCTAGATTGTCGGGCTGGTTTTCCGGTAGTTGCTGAGGGCGAGGTTCTAAAGGAATTACCTTCTCACCCCTAAACAAGTTTCCAAAATAAGAGAAAATCCTGGGAATCAACTCCTGCCTCAATGTTTGCTGAGCTAATTTGTGCTCGTACAACACTCGATTAGTCAGTGTTGACAGGTCTCCTGCTGTGATATTTTCCGGGCTTACCCCAAGAACCCTCACTGCCTGACTGCGCAGGTAAACTTCAATGTCAATATCCAGGGTTACCCTAGCTTTTGCCGGGGGCTTTGTTGGTTTACCTTTTGGCATTTTTCTCCCTTGCCAAGCAGGCAACTGCTATTTTCTGAAGACCCAGACAGTTTGCCCAACAGCCGTTAGGAACAACTTGTATCCCACGACTTTTTAATAGTTGTGCCATGTAAGGTAATTGAGAGCCGCCACCCCAAGCTACCAAGTGACTTGAATCTTGCCATTCATTAGTTACCTGTAGGGATTTTTGCAGTCTTGGAATTAGCCAACTAGTCAAATGTTTTCTGTAAACATCTGAAAAATTGAATTTTTGTCGTCCATATTCAAAAGTCCCGTCCTCAATGGCCTCTCGGATTAAATCTGCGTTTGCAGCTCTCCCAGAGCGGAGAAGTTGTAAGAATGAAGGGTCTTTGGCTATAGCCCCAATTAAGTCTATGCAGCCGCCAGCTTCCAGTGGTTGATAGTAAAGAAGCTTTCCATTTGGCGAGAACACTTGGGGGATGATTGTGCTTGTTCCAAAGTCCACTGACATTAGGTTCATGCCATCTTTAGTCATCCCAGTGCTCTGGGCATGGATATAGGAGCCCGCCCCCTCTGGGACAACAGAAAGCACCCTGGTGTAAACAGAAGTTCTTTTGCCGTCTTTACTTCCAAAACTAACAACATGCTTGCCGTCAAGTTTGTCTTTTAAATCGTTGGAAAAGAGTTCCTTGCTATGGGTACTAACAATAAGATTGACGGATAAATCCTCCTCATTAAAACACGAAGTCGATAGTACTCCTAGCAACATTTGAAGAGAGTTCTCAGCTTTCATAACTGGGTCGTCACTGAGCCTTGTGTGGCTTGTGGGGCGCATCCATTGGGCTAGTTCTCCTGTTAAGAACCCCTTGCCTACTAAGTCATCTCTAGTTCCCTCGTGGTAATAGAAGTGTCCGCCATCTTTTGGCGAGAATTCGTCTTTTAATGGTTCGTCAATTGTGACGAGTTTAGAGCTATGTTTTAGCTTTCTAATTGATACCGAGTCTTCTAGGGCTAACTTGGTTGTTCCTGCCCCGAAATCCGCTCCTATGGCAATTTGCTGCCTGGTTTTGACTGCCTTGACCTGAGTGTTTTGACCTGCTACCAACTTTTTATCCTTCCGCTAGAGCGGCTAAAGTTACTGCTGCCTATGGAGTTGACCTCCTTTTTAATGTTTTCTACTGTCACCAAATTCCACCGAGTTTGCCCGACTCTTCTCTGAGTTAGGTGGTTTTTGGCTGACAATTAGTACTATAGCGCTATAGTGCTAAAACATCAACCCTCTTATTCAACAAAGGGCTATTGAGACATCGCTCTATAGCCCAAAAAACAGGGGTATGGCACTATAGAGCTATATCAACATAGAGGGAAAGCGTTTTAGTTAAATGAAGGAAAAACAGGTGCGATTGTCTGTTTATATTCCCGAAGACAAAAGAGCTAGATTCAAGTCTGTCTGTGCCATCAAGAAGATTTCCATGAATCAAGTTGTTAGTGACCTTCTGGACGAATGGCTAAAAAAAAACGAAAGCCCAGAGTCTCCATCGTTGACAAAAGGGTAAAAATTCATGGATGTTCTTGAACCTGATGCAGTTATTTTGGTAGATCGAGGTCAGACCAGATTTGGGGAACGAATGATAACAGTTTCTGACTTAACAACAAGGATTGAAGGAGATATAGCCTCAGGTCTAAACACAACGGGGGTAGACTGCCAGATCCTCTCCCCTGGAAAGCCGTGGAGGAAGGGAAAGATAAAAACGGTAGTGATATTTGAAGAAGTTGAAGAGGTGACCAATGAGCGAGTTGCACAAACTTGATCAAGAAGGGGTTGTTTTGTTCGCGGAGAGCTTTGCAGGACACGGCAAGGGAGGAATGGTGAAGGTATCCACAGTTGTCGGCACCCTTACAGCACAAGTAGGACAGCCATTGTTAACAGAAGGGTGCAAATGTTCGATCCTAATCCCAGGCGGACAATGGAAGAAAGGGCGGATTAAGGCGACCATAACCTTTGAAGAGGATTAGGTCGCATGACGATCGCAGGCTTTCTTCGGCAGCACGGATATGCGACGGCTGTGATTGGGAAGTG
>JAAHHL010000052.1 GCA_010672185.1 Caldora sp. SIO3E6
TCCAGTCGAGCGTCCACCATTGGACAGGTTTCATCAACGCGACGACCGACTTTCGACACGATTCGGTCGATAATCTGCATCAGGTGTGTGTTGTCTCGGAACTCGACTTCCGTGCGGACCAGCTGCCCACGATGAACCTAGTGCGATCGCAGGTTTATTTTTACTAGGCATCTATTTTGCTATTCGTTGTTATGGTCAAAAAGCAAGAAGGTGCAATGTATAGGATGACTCACCTTGGTTACCGTAGCTGTTGGCAGTTGGTAGGTAATTTGTTCGGGATGAGGGGAGTGATAACTTTAACAGGATGCTTGATCATCCCTTGCTCTGGCAATCAGGCTTTAGCCCAGATTACCCCCGACAGTACTTTGGGACCAGAAAGTTCAGTGGTAACACCTAATGTCTTGTTCAATGATCAGATTACTGAGCAGATTGATGGTGGGGCTATCAGGGGCACCAATTTGTTCCACAGTTTTTTAGAATTCAATGTGGGGAATGGACAGCAGGTCTATTTTGCCAACCCAATAGGGATTAAAAACATTGTCAGTCGAGTCACTGGCACTGACTCTTCAGATATTCTGGGGACCCTGGGTGTGGGTGGTGGGGCGAATCTATTTTTGCTCAACCCCAACGGGATTATTTTTGGTCCAAATGCCAAGTTGGATATCGGAGGTTCTTTCCTAGGGAGTACAGCAGATAGTTTGGTGTTTGACAATGGCTCCCAGTTTAGTGCGACGAATCCAGATGCACCACCTTTACTAACAATTAATGTACCTATTGGTTTACAATACGGACCAAATAATCCAGGAGCAACCATTGCTAATCGGGGAAATTTAGCAGTGGGACAAGATTTAACTCTGGCAGCTGGTAATCTTGATGTGCAAGGTCAGCTGCAAGCTGGGAGAGATTTGACTCTGCAAGCACAACATACAGTAGGGGTGCAAGATAGTGCAGTAGAGCCTTTTGTGGCGGCGGCGGGAGGACAGCTGTTGGTTCAGGGGAATCAGAAGGTAGATATTTTTGCCTTGAATCATCCCGACAGTGGCTTGTTTTCTGGCAAGGATATGGTTTTGCGCTCAGCTAACACGGTGGGAGGCGATGCTCACTACTGGAGTGGTGGCAGTTTTCGGGTAGAGCAGCTTGATGGTAGTTTAGGGGATTTGTATAGCCCCTACGACCCAATTATTGCCACCGCTAATGATGTTGAGCTTGGTGGCTATATTGGGGCATCACTGCATATTTTGGCTGGAGGGGAGGTAAAAATTACAGGAGATGTTATAATTGATCGCCCTGATGGGGCGGCTACATCTATTGGCCCTGACGCTCCTGCTCCCTATAATCAACAACCTTTTAGGAACTTCACTCTTTCAGATCAGAAAACTCTCGTTACCATTGATGGTAGTTCGAGAGCAACTTTAGATATTCGTGCTGGGATTGATTGGAGTTCATTACCCGGTGGTTTACCAGGAAATACCAATTTGTTCACCATACGTAACCCTAATCCCACCTTTAAACCAAGTGCGACAAGCGCCAATATTGAAATCACCGGCAATATTGGGATAGATGATCCCAGTGGGATGGTTTTGTTAACAAATCAGTACCAGCCTGACTTATCATTAGTTGGTAATATTGCGGTTGATTCTATCGTAACCAATAATGCTTTTGGTGCTGGAGGTTCTGTCACTCTTGATTCTCGTGGTGAGATTGCCCTCGATGGAGATGTAGTGACTTCTGGTTCATGGATGGGAACTGATTTGGGCAGTGGAGATGCTGGCGATGTAACCTTTCTAGCTAAAGACAGCATAACTATTGCTGCTGGTAGTAATATTTTAGCCAATGGTGAAGTGAATGGAGATGCTGGCGATGTAACCTTTCTAGCTAAAGACAGCATAACTATTGCTGCTGGTAGTAGTATTTTAGCCAATGGCGGTTTGGGTGGTGCGACAGGCAACATCACCCTTAATAGCGGTGGCATTCTTAGTATTGATAATAGCTTTATAGAAAGCTCAGGTGACTCACCAGTGCAGTCAGGTGACATCAATTTCACTGCTAAATCAATTTACCTGGATAATGACTCTTTGGTTGCCAATGGTTCCCTCTTAAATCCAGCTCTCCAAGGAGGAGAGGTAGGAAATATAAATTTAAGTGCTTCGGATTCAGTGCAGTTACTTAACGGCAGTCGAGTTGTAATGATTCTACGAGGTCAGGGCGAAGGGGGAAATTTAACCATTAACGCTGATTCGGTACAATTATTCGACGGTGGTCAAGTTATTAACACTACCCAGGGAACTGGCGATGCTGGAAACGTAATTATTAACACCAGGCAGTTAGTAGTCCAACAAGACCAAAAAGAGACTGGATTAGCTGCTAGAACATCACCGGGTAGCAGCGGTAGAGGGGGAGATTTAATCATCAATGCTTCTGAGTTTATTGAACTGATTGGCAACAAACCAGGGCCATTTTCTCCTGATATTAACCAACTAGGGTTAGGTATCCTCAACGATATTAGTGCAGGTCTAATAACTTCAACTCTAGGTAGTGGTCCTTCTGGGGACATAATAATTAAGACTGGGCGATTAACAATCCGGAATGGAGCTGGAATCTCCTCTTCAGCAGCTCTAGATAGTACAGGAAGTGGAGGAAATTTGAGAGTTAACGCCACTGAGTTATTGGAAATTCAAGGTAAAGCCGGTTTAGCAACTAGTACCTTGGGGTCAAACAACGCAGGGGATTTAATCGTCACGGCAGGTCAAGTTGTCCTCAGAGATGGAGCGGTCATTTCGGCAGATAGCGTTATTGGTGCTTCTGGAAATGCAGGGAATATAGAAATTATGGCAACTCAGCTCAGTATCCAAAATGGCTCACGGGTGGGAGCAGTGACGACAAATGAGGGTTTTGGAGGGAATGTAACAGTCACCGCCTCAGACTTGGTAGAGGTTGTTGGGCTCTCTGCTGATGGTCAGATTCCTAGTGGTCTCTTTACTGCAGCCCTTACAGGTTCCACAGGAGCTGCGGGGAATTTAACAATTGCTACTAGGAAGCTCAATGTCGAGGCTGGTGGGCAAATATCGGCTTCTACTTCTGGGACAGGAAATCCAGGAAACATCTTGGTACAAGGTGCTGACTCTGTTTCTCTCTCCAATGGCTCTATATCTACAGCGGTCAACCCTGAAGCCATGCTCAATTTGACCCAAGCAGTTCAAGGAGGCAAAATTGATATTCAATCTCGAACTCTCTTCCTAACCAACGGTGCTGAAGTGACTGCCAGTACTTCTGGACAGGGCAATGCCGGAAGCATATTGGTAAGGGATGCTGAATTGGTGTCCATCAATGATCATAGTTCGATTTCCACTGCTGTGAATACTGGGGCAGTTGGTCAAGGCGGTAATGTTGATATCCAAACCCAGTCACTTTCCCTAGACAGTGGTGCTAAAGTATCTGCTTCTACTTCTGGTGATGGCCAGGGGGGAACTATAACCGTCAGTGCCTCTGATGCGGTGGAGATAACTGCTAGTACGTTAACTGCTTTTACTAACAGTATCAGGGATGCTGGAAACCTGAAAATTGAGACTAGTAGGCTAACTGTACAAGATGGAGGACAGGTATCCGCCGATACTTCTAGTACAGGCCAAGCAGGTACTTTGGAGGTTAATGCCACTGAATCGGTGGAAGTGATTGGTACCTCTGCGGATGGTCAGAAGGCTAGCAGCTTGTTTTTCGATTCTTCTGGAACTGGTGATGCTGGGGAGTTAACCATTAATACCAGCCGATTGCTTGTCCGAGATGGGGGACAGGTATCCGCAGCGACTTCTGGTGATGGAAGAGGTGGAACTTTGGAGGTTAGAGCTTCTGAATCAGTGGAAGTAATTGGTACCTCTGCAGATGGTCAGAAGGCTAGCAGCTTGTTTTTCGATTCTTCTGGAACTGGTGATGCTGGGGAGTTAATCATTAATACCAACCGATTGCTTATCCGAGATGGGGGACAGGTATCCGCAGCTACTTCTGGTGATGGAAGAGGTGGAACTTTGGAGGTTAATGCCACTGAATCGGTGGAAGTGATTGGTACCTCTGCGGATGGTCAGAAGGCTAGCAGTTTGTTTTTCGATTCTTCTGGAACTGGTGATGCTGGGGAGTTAACCATTAATACCAGCCGATTGCTTGTCCGAGATGGGGGACAGGTATCCGCAGCTACTTCTGGTGATGGAAGAGGTGGAACTTTGGAGGTTAGAGCTTCTGAATCAGTGGAAGTAATTGGTACCTCTGCGGATGGTCAGAAGGCTAGCAGTTTGTTTTTCGATTCTTCTGGAACTGGTGATGCTGGGGAGTTAATCATTAATACCAACCGATTGCTTATCCGAGATGGGGGACAGGTATCCGCAGCTACTTCTGGCGATGGAAAGGGTGGAACTTTGGAGGTTAATGCCACTGAATCGGTGGAAGTGATTGGTACCTCTGCGGATGGTCAGAAGGCTAGCAGCTTGTTTTTCGATTCTTCTGGAACTGGTGATGCTGGGGAGTTAACCATTGATACCAGCCGATTTATTGTTCGAGATGGGGGACAGGTATCCGCAGCTACTTCTGGTGATGGAAGAGGTGGAACTTTGGAAGTTAATGCCACTGAATCGGTGGAAGTGATTGGTACCTCTGCGGATGGTCAGAAGGCTAGCAGCTTGTTTTTTGATTCTTCTGGAACTGGTGATGCTGGGGAGTTAATCATTGATACCAGCCGATTTATTGTCCGAGATGGGGGACAAGTATCTGCAGCTACTTCTGGTGATGGACGGGGTGGGGTGTTGCAGGTTAATGCCACTGAGTCAGTAGAAGTGAGTGGTACCTCTGCTAATAATCAGTTGACTAGTGGCTTGTTCTTTGATAGTCGCGGTGCTGGGGACGCCAGAGGTATTAAAATTAACACAGGTCGCTTAACTGTCCAAAATAGGGGTCAAGTAACAGTTAGTGGCATTGACACAGGAATTTCCGGTGACCTAGAAATAAGTGCTGACTCAATCTTTTTGACTAATCAAGGTAGCCTTAGAGCCACAACTGCCGCTGCTGAAGGTGGTAACATCCGGTTAAATGTGGCAGACTCCATCATACTGCGTCACAATAGCGAGATTGTTGCCCAAGCCTTCGGTACTGCCAATGGCGGTAATATTACCATTGATGCTGGTGGCTTTATCATTGGTGTCCTTTCTGAAAATAGCGATGTGGTTGCCAATGCCTTTGAGGGACAAGGGGGCAATATCTATGCCAAGGCTGCTGGTATTTTTGGTTTCCGGCAGTTTCAGGACCGCCGTACCCCTGAAAGTGACTTCACTGCTAGTTCTGAGTTAGGAATCGACGGTACGGAGGAAATCATCACCCAGAACACCCCCAATTTTAATTTACCAAGTGATGTTTTAATTGAAGACATTCCCCCAGGTTGCCAAGCCAGTAGTGGCTCAGCCACAGCTCAATCAGCTAATAGCCAATTTTTCAACACCGGACGTGGCGGTTTACCCCCTAACCCCCATGAAGCACTCAGAAGTAACATAGCTTCAGTTCCTTGGGTAACCTTGAATTCTGAGGAAGAGAATACCACAACCGACTCGACGGTAACTGAAATAGTGGAAGCCCAAGGCTGGGTAAAATTGCCTAATGGTCAAATTATCCTCACTCCCCATCCCCCCAGCCTGACTCCATCTTTTTCTTGTGTTCTTGGTGGCTATTGAGCAGTTCTCAGCCGCCAACCGAAGTGTAAGTATTCAACCGAACTTGAGATATAGCGCTTCGCGCTGGTGTATTTACAACTATCAATAAAACTTAGCATTTTCTATTCCCAATTCCCAATTCCCAATTCCCAATTCCCAAATCAGCCAAACTTGTAACGATACCAGCGCGAACTGCTATAAATACCCCATAGGTTGACGAAAAAACATGGTCAGAAAACAGTATCTTCTCTTCCCTGGCATTCCGACTCTTCTAGCTATTAGCTGGACAGGAATTGGAGTTTTGGCAGCAGAAGTTACCACTCCCAATAGGAGCAATCAAAATTCCCTTGATCAATTTTCTACCAACTCCCTTGTTCAGGAAGGGAGAGCTTTGTATGAAGCCCAAAAATACCATGAAGCAGCAAAATTTTTGCAACAGGCGGCAGCTGAGTTTAAAACTACCGGAGATCAACTTAGTCTGTCGATGACATTAAGTAATCTCTCCTTAGTTTATCAGCAACTAGGACAGTGGCAAGAGGCAGAGCAGGCAATTACAGAAAGCCTCAACCAACTACAGGGAATTTCTGGTAGCTCAACAATGCAGCTGAAACTACTTGCTCAAGCTTTGGAAGTGAAAGGTAAGCTGAAATTGGGCACAGGAAAACTGGAAGAGGCTCTAAAGTTATGGAAGGAAGCTGCTGCTAAATATGCTCAACTAGGTGATAACATTGGGGAAATTAGATGTCAAATTCATCAAAGTTTAGCACTGCAAGAATTAGGGCTTTACCGACGAGCATTAAAGATATTAATCCAACAACCCACCAACCAGTTGCTACAACCAACTCAAAGGGACTCTCTAGTCCAAGCTCGAGCCCTTCGTGCCCTCGGTAATGTCCTGCGTGTAGTAGGTGATGTAGAAGAATTAGAACAGTCCTTGCTACTGTTTGTGCCATCAGATAATAAGCAAAAAATGGACTATTTAGACCAATCTAGGTATCTATTAGAACAAAGTTTAGAGATATCCGAGCGGTTGCGATCGCTCCAAGATAGTTCTGAAGCACACCTAGGTTTGGGGAACACAGCAAGAGCTGCCTATTACCGTACCAAAGATGCCTTCGAGCGTGCTAGAACTCTAAGTAACGACCTAGACAACCAACTTGAGCTTATCGAAGACGCTATTAGCCACTATCAAAAAGCAACAACTACGACCACTTTACCAATCATCAGTATCCAGGCACAACTGAATCAACTGAGTTTGTTAATTGATTTTCAGCAACGGTTGCCAGAAATCCAAGACCAGTCAGTAGAAAATGAGAATTTGGATGCACTGAAATCCCAGTTCAAGGAATTACAAGAGAGATTACCACAACTTCAAACTCAAATTAATAATTTACCCAGCAGTCGCACCACAGTTTACACTCGCATTAACTTAGCTCAAAACTTGATACAGCTTTCTTCTCCCAAGGAGGGGACAGAAGAGTTGACTAACTCAAATGTAATTGAGCAGCTGTTGGTTAAATCGGTGGAACAGGCTCAACAGCTCAATGATAAACGAGCTGAAGCCTATGCTCTTGGTAATCTTGCTGGACTGTATGAAAAAGTTTATGAAAAATCTAGCAATACTGAGGCATTAGCTCAAGCTCAATTATTGACTCAGCAAGCACTAACGCTAACTGAAGAAATTCAAGCCTCGGACATTGCTTATCAATGGCAATGGCAGTTAGGACGTATACTCAAAAAACGAGGAGAAATTGATGGTGCGATCGCAGCTTATGAGGCAGCTGTTCGTACCCTCAAGTCTGTCCGTCAAGATCTCTTAAGTTTGAAGAATCCTGATGTTCAGTTTTCCTTTCGAGATAATGTAGAACCCATCTATCGCGAGTTAGTTGATCTACTACTGCAATCTGCATCAACCCTGGCGTATGAAAATAGTATCAAGCAGACAAAAGCAAATAATAAGAAGGAGAAACATCGCCTTGATAAAGCCCGCGAATATATTGAAGATCTACAAGTAGCAGAACTAGAAGACTACTTAAGGTGCCGATTTAAAACTAATGATAGCGTTATAATTGACCAAGTTATTGACCAAAACAATCTCAAAACTGCTGTCATTTATCCGATTCTTCTAGAAGACAGATTAGAAGTTATCCTCAAGTTACCTGAGCAAGCAAAACTCATTCAATACTCTAACCCAGTTTCCCCAAGCCAAATCGAAAACACTGTATGGCAATTACGTGAAGCAATCAAAGAAGATAGCAATGCTCAAAATAACCAATCATTTCAACAATTATATGATTGGTTGCTTCGACCAGCGGAGAAGTACTTAGAGGAAAACAATATCAAAACTTTGGTGTTTGTGCTCGACAGTTCTTTAAGGAATATTCCCATGGCGGCACTCCATGATGGTGAGGAGTATATTATGCAAAAGTATAGCCTTGCTCTGAATCTTGGGTCACAACTGGTAGACGATAAACCTTTAAAGCCAGAAGAGTTTAGAGTGTTGTTAGCGGGAGTTAGTGAATCTAACCTGGGCTTTGATGAACTACCCTACGTTAAGGACGAAGTAGAACTAATTGAGCCTCTGATACCCGGTATTAAGGTACTTCTAAATGAACAATTTACCCCTGAAGCTCTACAAAAAGAGATTCAATCTCAGCCCTTTTCAATCATTCACCTTGCCACTCACGGTCAATTCAGTTCTAATCCTGATGAAACCTTTATTCTGGCTTACAAAGATCGCATTACCATCAACCAGCTTGACAAATTTCTCCGCAGCAGAGAAGAAATCCAAGACAATGCAATTGAATTACTTATTCTTAGTGCTTGTCAAACAGCTAAAGGTGATAAACGGGCGGTTTTAGGAATTGCTGGGGTATCGGTGCAAGCAGGAGCCCGTAGCACCATCGCTTCTGTATTCAATGTGAATGATCATTCTACCTCTGTCTTAATGGAACTACTTTACCAAGAACTAGCTAAAAACAACGTAACCAAAGCTGAAGCTTTACGCAAAGCCCAGGAAGTTATGTCCCAACATCAAGATTATCAAAATCCAAAATATTGGGCTCCTTTTATTCTTGTGGGAAATTGGCGCTAGTGCAGCTAGAGCGTCGATTCAGTAATCATAAAATCGAGCGTGCAGAGGAGCGGAGGAGCGGAGGAGCAGGGGAGCGGAGGAGCAAGGGAGCAGGGGAGAGCTGAAAGTATTGATTTTTCGTTTCTCAATTTGTCAACTTTTATTACTGAATCGGTGTTCTAGGCAGAAGTTCTTGAGCACCTCAAAAGAGGCAAGGAAGACAAGGATATTTTGGCTGCTCAGTTATTTTCATGCCCGCTGCACTAGGAAAATTACTGTTTTTCTGGGGTGCAGCAGTCAACAAGTGGTACGTTAGAGATTGCTTCGAGGTTATGGGAGCGCAACAATTGAGCCCAATGCTCCGATTTTTGTGGGGTGTTCTCGCTTTCAGCTAAAGTCATCAGTGCGTCATAAAAGAAGCCATTCTCCGCTTGAATGATTGCCCTTTGTTGGGGTGTTTCCTGCTCCAACTGTGTTTTGAGGATCGCGTTCAGTTCCTGCCGTTTGATCCATCCGTCAACAAAATTTTTTTGAGCAGGGGATGTCGGAGTGCAGTAAACATCCATGTACAAGTACCAATGATACCATTTATTATTTTCTAATCTGATTTTTGCAGAGGGAATAGAAATGCTGAGTACTCCCGATGTTTCAGTAATGGTCAAATTAGTTTCGTAAACTATATCACCAGCTCTATTGAGCAGCTTAAATTTTCCCGCAGTTATGAATTCAGCTTCATAAGGTACATAAACCCAAAAAGTAGGATTTTCCTTGGTGGTAAATCCCCAACGCAATTCCCTATCCTCAGGTTGCTTATCAACTAACACTAGAGGAACCAGCTGCTTGTCTCCACAGCCACGACTACCCCCAGGTTTAGTTCCAACGGGAGCCCCTTGCTCTTCCGGAGGTGAAGAAGATTGAGCAAAAATCTGATGATATTTAGTAATGAATTCCTGGTGTTGTACTACAACTATCGATTCATTTACCTGGGCGAGGACTGGTACAAAGCCCAGAGATAAGTTGATCGCAAAGGTTAGTTTTATTGTCCTAGGCAATAACTTTGTCCAAGTCATATTAATTCAACCTCAATTCTTTGTTATTCGTTAGATGAAAAAAAGTATTTACTTTTGAGAAACAAGGCAGAGGGCTCCAAGGCAATCCCGATGAAAAAAAAATTTTACCACCATGCATGAAAATCCTCTCGACCCGTCCCCGCGTCTATTTTCCGATTAGAGGGTCATAAGTTCATAGGACTACTTTTATTGAAGTAGGCAATCACCACTACTCCTGTGATTACCATCACAACTGATGATGGAATTAAAGGTATCCAATAACCTTGAGCGAGTAAGTAATAGCTAAGTCCCCATAAGATACCCAGTGAAATAACTCCCATCATTATTTGGTATCGTTTTGTTTGCCAACTCAGAGCTAAAATTCCTCCGATTAAAGACCAACTCCCAATCCAGAGAATTTCCCCCCATAAAGGCAAAAAAACTATCAAAGGTCGCTCATCTAGAACAGCTCTGAGGATTTGGCTGATCATCTGTGCATGAAGAATCACTCCTGGTATTTCCTGGGGTGGCAATTGATTGGAACTATAAGGAGTGAGAAAATAATCAGACATTGAGTGGAAAGCACCAATAAGAACAACTCGATCTTTGATAGTCTCAGCTCTAACTTCATTATTAATGAATTGTGAAAGTGTTACTGTTTCAGCAATCTTCAAAGGAGAACGATAAGAGCGATAATTCAATAGCACTTGGTTCCCCCAAGTATCTGCATTTTGATAAACACCAACAGGGGTTTGCAAACGCTTAAATACCACTTTTCCTAACTGTAAGTTGCCCTCTGGTGTATAACTTGGAGTAATACCTTCTGCCTTTAAATAATGTAGTGCCAACTGGAGGCTAAGAGCATTGGAAGCCGGACAACCTGAGGTGGCAGCTACTGTCATAGATAAAAGGTGACGGCGGACAATACGATCAGAATCAGGTAAAATATTACTAAAGCCCAAACGTTCTCTTGGGATATCTGGTGGTGGTAAAATTCCCTTGGTATTATTTTCCGGTACATGGCAGATTCCATAAAAGTGATTGTTTTGCTGTAAGCTAGTTTTTAGCTCTGGTAGCTTGGGGGCATAGGATGGAGGATCTCGGAAAATATCCAAGCCGATAACGCGGGGTTGATAAGATTCCAGTTTCCGCAAAAGTTGGTACAGTGCCAAATCTGCTAGAGACCCTTTGATGTTCTGCTGCTCTGGCAGTTGCAAATCCTTGTCAGTAATTGTGATTACTAATAGGCGTGGATCTGGTCCTTCATCAGCTCGCAATCCCATCATCTGATCAAAAGCCTTTAACTCCCAGGATTGTAAAAATCCAAGCGATCGTACTCCCAGCACTAAGCCAGTTATGATCAAACTAACCAGAAACACTTTAAAAAGCTTTGGCTTAGGTAAAGATTGATACTTATCCTGAGTTTTCTGCTGTAACTCTTCCCAAGTTGGTGGCACTTGTGCTGGATTCTGACAAACTATGGGCAACCAACTAGCACAGGGATATTTCTCCTCCAACTCCTGTAATCTTGCCCTTGCTTCCCACACTGCCGCTGATAAAGATTTTCCCTTTTTGGCAAATGCTTTGAGGAAATAGAGCAAAAACTTCTGAGCAACCTCATCGGGCACTCTTTCCCGCATTACCATAGTTGCCGGAATCTGCAAACTCGCCAACTCCCTGGCCAATCCCAACCCATCACAGGAATTAAAAATAGCCAGCTTTAAACCATGTTCAATAGCTTCTGTAAGAGCGAACTTTAACTCCTCAATAGTAAAACTTTCCTGTGGATTAATACTAAACCTACCCTGTAAATTTTCTTGGGTTGAACTATGACCAGCAAAAAAAAGAATATCCCACTCTTGTTCCCACAGCTCACTGCTCAAATCATTTTTTTGAAGATTCCTGAGAGGATGAATGTAAGCATAAGGTAATTCCTGCTGTAGTGATGCTAAGTCTCTCTCGATATCAATGCCACTGTCATTGCCCAAAATCACTAAAATTCTGACTTGGTTTCTGGGTTTTTCTGCTGGGGGAAAATCTATTTCATATTCTGAAGGACTTAGATTAACTTCAACCTTAAACTTCTGAAAAACATCCCATAGATGCCAAGGTAGTCGCCAAAGCTCGACATTATCTGTTTGAATAATGAATCTTATTGGCTCATTACTGGGCAAATGTCTTAACAACTTATCCCGGAAGGGTCGAAACTGGGTATCATCAGAGTTGAGCCAATTATTAATCCCATTGGCTAAATCATTAGCTGAGTCGAGAATAGAAAAGTTAGTTATTTGTGCTGCTGGAGCACTCAGAGCACGTTGGGAATCTGCTTCCCCACCAGAGCGATAACTGGAGTACCAATTACTACACAACTGGGGTAACTGTGGTGCTGGTGGCAACCAACCATCAAATTCTGTAGCAGTACCACTACCATCTTCCCCAATGCGAAGAATGACTGGCAAACCCTGCTTCAAGTCTCCGTTAATTATTTTTAAGGTTACTAACTTACCCATTGAAATTTTAGATTTTAGATTTTAGATTTTAGATTTTTTCTCTTCCTTGGTTACTCCTAAATTACTGAACACCTTTAGCTCAAAATGCTAAAGAACAAACTCTTTGCTAAAACTAGCTCCTCCTAGTACTAATTTAACGATAAAACTATCTTCCCCCTCACCATTCAACTCCAGTTGCATCCAATTATCAGCACTTCTCGATTGAACCTCCAAAAAAGTTTCCCCTTTCTCATTAAGCACTATCAGTTGCAGATTAGGTGGCAGATAAGTTTGCTCGCCAGCAGCATACACTCGCAAGTGTACATTAGTTCCCTTTTCCCCTTGCGGGGTCATAGTAACCACCAGTGCCACCTGCTTATTTTCCAGTTGCACCCCCAAATCAATCAGTTTGACTCGCCTCATACCAGCCTGGGGATGGCTAGCAGCAATTTGCCCCAAACTCAAAGCTGCTTGGCGACGTAACTCAATATCTTCAGTATTTTCAAGTAACTGAGAGAGAAAAGCGATCGCATTTAAATTACCATGACCAACTTGACCCAGTAATTTCAAAGCTGGCAAGCTAGTTTGTTTACTGCTGCTGCTCTGTAATAGTTCAATGAGAGTGGGAACTGCCTGAGGAATAATAGAAGAATCATCTCTAAAACCATTACCTCCAGCACCGTAGGCTAAATTCAGCGCTGGTGTAGTCAATCTTTCTCCCATTTCTTCAACGGTGTGCCAACCCACCTCCAGAAAATTCTGTAACCAGGAGTGTAAGGGTATTGGCCCCTTGCTCTGTGGTACTTTCCCCAGCCTCCTTTGGTGCAGCATCTCTCTCCATTCTTTATTAGCTAGCAATGCACCCCACTGAGCAAAAGGCACTTCTAGTCGTGGAGAATAAAGAGTTGGCTTACCCAATCGTGCCAACAATCCCTCCGCTTGCTGAACAGATAAATTAGGCAAAGGCTCCACCACTGGCTCTTCCTCAGGACATAATTTCCGACTCACCCACATCACGTTGAGGCTCTCAATTAAATCCTTGCCAGCCAACGAGTAAGTACGTCTGAGGTAGTCTTTTTTACCTTCTTTGAGCAGGCGATGAGTCGTAAAACCCCAGACTCGCAGCCAGCACTCATTATCTTCCAAATGCATCTGCACCGCTAGATAATAATCAGCTGCCCAACCAGGAATATCAACCCATTCAAAAGGTACAGTGAAGTTTTCTGTATCACTAGTTTCACTAGGAATCAATACCAGCCGTGTCTTACCTAATTCAACAGCACAGCCATTGACCATTTCCCAGATACTCGGTAAAGCCTTAAGATTAGGCGATACGAGGGGAACCTCTTCCTGTAAATTTGGCTTAGCTTGCAGCCAGTCAACCAATGTCTGTAAACATAAATAATTTACATAAGCATTCCAACGAGCTACTTTATTAGAATAGTCTTGAACCTTTTGCCATGCTTGTGTTTGTGCCTGGGATGATATCTCCAAGCCCAATTGTTTAGGGTAAAAACTGATTACTTTATCTAAGTTCAACATAATTAAATTTCCTTGGTCATTGGTCATTGGTTATTACTTATTACTTATTACTTATTACTTATTACTTATTACTTATTACTTATTCCCCAGCCATCCTTTGATTAAACGCGCAACCTTTTTTCTTTCCAATTTATCTTCTAAAGAGATGCCAACCGTATTCTTAACCCATTCTAGTAAACAAGAAAGTAATTGGTCTTCCGCTCCCTTAACTTTTTGCTTTAATTCAACAGTTGCTAGATTCATCTGTCTAGCTATTTTTTTGCTGTCTTTAGTCGCCTCAAAGTAGATTTGCTTTAGTATCTCCCTAGCTCCAACATCAAGATGGTTATTAAAACTTGCCATAATCACTGAATCTATTGTTTTTTTGTACTGTTGCTTCAACCAATTATCTAAATATTTTTCTACATCTTCTATCTGCTTTAAATTAACTCCTATTCGATCCATAATCCAGATACTTACAGTCTCTAATAGTTGTTCTTGAAATTGCAGACAATGCTCCCGAACTGTAGTCTGATGAACACCAATTTGGGCAGCAGTGCTAGATTGGCTTAAACCCAAACCGTAACGGAGTAGCAACATCGTCTCATGGTCAGGCTCTCTTTGTTTAAATAATTCCCACCCCTGAGTAAGAATTTGATTAATCTCCTTAACATAGTTTTGCATCTCTTCCCTAGACCGATCTTCTGCTATAGTTAGTAAGGGGTCTGGCTCTGAGCCTTCAATAAAAGCTGGATTACTGTCTGTCTCGAAGTAGATGAACTTTGGCGATGCTCTTAAAACCTCAATACAAATTTTGATTAACTTTTGAATTTCCTGAAAATCAATAGGGAAGTGATAACAATTGCAGTAATTAGCAGCTGCCTGGTATTCATTGATAGTAGGAGAAATCCACTTTCCTTGCTCCGACTTGGCGTAAACTTCAAATAAACAACTTCTGACTACAAGATAACGTTCAATATGTTTTTCCCTAACCCCGTGGTTGAGCAAAGCTTGTTTTAAAGTACTTTCAGAAACTTTTTTTAAACTGTACCAAGGAGAATACTTACCTTGACCTGTTTCTTGATAAGACCAATCTCTAATTTTACTAGCAATCTCCCACATAAAATGCCTCTCTAGGTCGTACTCTTTTTGTTGGTACTTGCGATAAATTCGTAAAATCTCCTCGGGATTATTGCTTAAACAGCGAGCTAGATGAAGATAATACCCCCAATCATCAGTAAGGTCATTAAAATTACTGAAGGTTGAAAATCTGCTACTAGCAGCTCGGTAACACGCGATTTCTAAGTAAGCTGTCAAGTGCCACTTAGCTAATTCTTTTTCTCGCTCTGTCGTCTCCTCCTGTTGATAAATATCCAAAAATTTTCTTACTAAAGAGCAATCATCTTGGGATTGGCAAAACTGCCAAAAGCTTTCCTCTGTTTCTTGATATAAGCTAAAATTTTGTTTCAGAACAGCTTCGGTACGCCACCGTAAGAATATTTGCCTATTACCATCTTCAATAGGTATCAAGAAAGTAGAAAATTTATCATTGAAATCCCTTGCAGGAATTGGAATCATAGATTTTGCCTCGCCAAGTATCCCTGAATCAGAACTCTTTGCTACAATTTCCCAAAGCTAGCCAGACTAGCCAAGTTGACGAGGCTTTCTTCAGCAGCAATACGTACCTTCTTTTTCACCACACCCGACACCCCACATTTGAGTTTTGTTGTCACCCCGTCAGGACATAGAGCCAAAGAAAGTTGTCTTCTTCGCCCCATCAATTGATTACGGTTGCTCAGATAGTGCGCAATCTGTTTTATCGTAGTTGCCATCAAACTCAATCCTAGGTACCTCTATTTACCTATTGGGTCAGGATCCAGTTTTCTATGTATTTTGCTACCAACCTAAGTGAGAGCAATGAACCTCATGGGAGTGACAACCAGGCTAAAAAGGAGACTGGGTGTAGTGGACCGACACACCTAAAATGGTGGGTTAGAAACGGGTGGGGAAGTAAAAAGTAACAAGTAAAAAGTAACAAGTAAGAAGGCATTAAGAATTTATCCTATCGGTTATAATGCTTATAAATCAAGGATTTAAGCCAAAAATCTATTCCACATTTTTAGCTGTGTCGCGCCAGTAGTACTGTGGCACGATTAAAAATGTAGGTTGGGTGAAACGGAGTGAAACCTAACGCAGCATACGACCGTGTTTGGTTACGCTATCGGGCTGCACCCAACCTACTTATTTCACTATCTTCCCACACTCCCCATACTTCCCAACCTGTTTCTAAAGCACCGCACTTCCCACACTCCCCACACCTTTTGAAAGCTGAGCAAACATTTTACCAAAATAACCGGAATTTCCCTGAGTAAAGAAGAATTAAAGTATAAAGCTCTGTAACAGACAACCTGTCACAATAGACATTCTGGATGTAGGTGCAAGTCCTTTTATCGACTTATTCGAGCTGATTGAGCTGCTGGGTGAGTCATAACCAGGGACATTACAGACATCGTCAGAATAAGCTGTTAGGCTGGGTGGATAACTTGGGAACTTTGAAGAGAGGTTCACAAAAGTAAACAGATAATCGAGGTAGCCAATAGTTGATGAAAAAAGTATGAAGTTTTGGTGCATTTTCCACCATGTCTCGCTAAGCTGTTATCTAATATAGCCATACCCATAGCAGATTTTTTTTTGTTCAGGGAAAAGTTGACCCCCTGTATTTGGTCAGTTTTTTGGGTATTTTCTACACTTCAATCTACCCCTTGCTCAGGGTATCCTGCGCATAACCTTCATACCTCTTTCGGCAATTAAACTCTTGGCAACTTTAAACCCAGATCCTGAAAAAATTAATTGGTTCACAAAAAAACTATTATGCCATCATCTAAGGTAGTTAATCCCATTTTTTTAGGTGTAGTTGCCTTTCTTGTCAGTCTTATCTTTGGTTCTGTATTGAAGCAAGACAAGGCACTCTTAACTGGTGCAATTACTGGCTCTGCTATTGGTGCAGGAACAGCCGTTCTAGACAAACAGCGTACTAATAAAGAAAAAAGCCACAAAAACTCTTTACTCAGCCAGATTCAAGAGCTAGAGGAACAACAAGCTAAGCTATCTGAATCACTATCTACATCAACAACTGCTCAAGAAAAAGCCAAAGGCAGTGTCAATGCCCTAACAGCAGAACAAACCCAGTTACAAAGCCAAGTCTCTGAACTCAATCAGCAAGTTTCTGGATTTAACCAGCAAAAACAAGAACTGCATCAGGAGCTAGTAACTCTCAAGGAGCAAAAGGAGCAGAGGGAAGCTGAATTCTCCAATTTACAGAGACAACTGCAATCCCTTCAAGAGCAGGAAAGGGAGAGTAATCAAGCAGTATCAGAAATAACGACTCAACTACAGCAAATAGAAAGCCAAAAGCATACTCTACAAACTGAATTTGAGCAGCTACAAACTCAAGTTGCTGAGCAACTTCAACAAAAACAAGAGCTAGAGCAAGAAATTGCCACTCTCAAAGAGACTGAGTACCAGATAACAGAGCAGTCAGATAGTCTACAAACTCAGGTTCAGACTCTTTTAGATCAACACATTGAACTCAGTGAGCTGCAAGGCCAAATTGTCGAAAAACAGCAGCAACAAGAACAACTCCAGCAAGATTTAGTCACTCTGGAAAGCCGCAAATCTCAGCTAGAAACTGATTCAGGAAACCTACAAACTCAAATTCAAGAGCTTGAGCAACAACAAACTCAGCTCAATGAGTCTTTCGCAACACCAACAGCTGAAAAACAGAACTTAGAAGCTAGCCTCAATTCCTTACGTACCGATTCAGAGCAACTGCAAAACCACCTCACACAGCAACAGCATGATAAAAAAGCTCTTGCTCAAGAAATAACCGCTCTGAGGGCACAAAAAGACCAGCTCAACCTAGACTCCGATAACTTACAAGCTCAGATTAAAATCCTCACAGAACAGCAGGAATCCTTATCTACTTTAGAGCTACACAAGCAGCAACTCGAAGCTCAACAGGTTGCCCTCAATACAGAACTTGAACAACTGCAACATCAAGTTTCCGAAAAACAAGGCACTAAGGAGCAGTTGGAGCAGGAGTTAGCTATCTTCCAAGGGCAAAAGCAGCAGCTAGCAACAGAGTCAGAACAGCTACAAACACAACTAGTGGAGCTAAAGGCTCAACTAACTCAACCTCAACAGCAAAAACAACAGTTGGAGCAGGAGTTAATCACTCTTGAGA
>JAAHHL010000520.1 GCA_010672185.1 Caldora sp. SIO3E6
TTGAGAAGCCTTGTCTTGTGCAAGGAAATTGGATATGAGTGGCTCAAAAAGCTGGCATTGTTGGTGGAAAATCCATGGGTAATCTTCAAGCTTAGGCGCTGAGGTGCTGAGGTGCTGAAAGCTAAAAACTGATAGCTAATTGTGTTAATCATTGAGCTTCACTACCAACACAGAGCAGGGAGCATCAGCAACGACTTGGCTACTAACAGACCCTTGTAAAATTCTTGTGAGACCAGTGAGACCACGAGTCCCAATCACAATTAAGTCAGCTTGGTAAATATGAGCAAGGCGAACAATTTCCACTGCTGCATCACCATTGACAATCTCTAATTCAGAGTTACAGGGAAGTGCTGCCTGGTAAGATTGTAGCTGCTTTTCAATGTTTCGATAAGATAACTCCTCCGAAATATGAGGTCGGTCAACTATCATTTCCATATCAGGTTCCGCATCAGGAATGACATGAGAAAGGATAATTTTGGTGGATGGCTGTATTTGAAGTTCATCTAGGCTCTGAATTACGCCCTGGGACAGTTCGGAACTGTCAAGGGCTACAATAATCGTTTTTAGCACCAAAATCGTTACAAGGTATTAGGTATTAGGTGTTAGGTTATCACCAGAATACTTAAAATTTCCTTCCTTGGGTTCTTAACCTCACAGAGTCAGCATGGGAAGGTAAACCTTCTGCTTGTGCTAGTACCTGAATTGCACCAGCTACTTTATGGAGGGCACTGGAGGAATACTGAATCAGGCTCGAGTGCTTCATAAAAGTTTCTACCCCTAGTGCAGAGGCGTAACGAGCAGCACCGGAAGTGGGTAAAGTGTGATTGGGCCCTGCCAGATAATCTCCTACTGCTTCTGGGGTTGAACTACCCAGAAAAATTGCACCAGCATGGCGGATTTTTTCGAGTAAATCCCAAGGCTGGGCAACTTCTAATTCCAAATGTTCCGGAGCAAACTCATTGGAAAGTTCCACTGCCGTGTCCAGGGAATCCACAACAACGATCAAACCATAGTGAGCGATCGCTTTTTCTGTAAGCACTCGTCGTGGATGATTCACAAGTTGCTGCTCTACTTGAATCTGTACTTCTTGTGCGAGTTGGTAATCAGTAGTCAAGAGAATTGCTGCTGCCATCGGGTCATGTTCAGCCTGAGCCAAAAGATCGGCGGCAACATAGACTGGATTAGCAGCGGGATCGGCAATTACCAGGACTTCAGATGGTCCGGCAAGAGAATCAATTCCCACTATCCCGTAAACTAGTTTCTTGGCTAGAGTGACGTAAATGTTCCCTGGACCGGTAATCACATCTACTTTCGGAATAGTTTGGGTACCGTAAGCCAAAGCCGCGATCGCTTGGGCACCACCTACCCGGTAAATTTCCTGAACACCTGCTTCTTGAGCCGCCACCAGCACAGCAGGATTAATCTTTTGCTCCCAACCCGGTGGAGTTACCATAACAATCCTCGGCACCTTAGCCACCTTAGCTGGGATGGCATTCATTAACACGGTACTAGGATAGGAAGCTGTACCACCGGGAACGTAAATTCCTGCTTTGTCTACTGGGGTGTAGCGCTTACCTAAGACCACATCATCATCGCCAAATTGCACCCAAGATTTGGGTAGACGCTGTCGATGAAATGCCTCTATTTGCTTACTCGCCAATTGGATGGCATCAAGTAACTCCTTAGACACCTGCTGGTAGGCAGCATCTAGTTCTGACGCACTAACCAGCAGTTGTTCAGGGCGAAGAGAAAGTTGGTCAAATTCTTTGGTGTAATGCAGGAGCGCTTTATCTCCCTGGCGCTTAACTGCCTGCAAGATTTCCCTCACCGTCCCTTCTTTGTGAATAATTTGGTCTTGGGAGGTGCGCTCACAGATACGTTGCAGTTCTGTTTGTGCTTCAGCCTGCTGAGTAATGATTCGCAACATGGAGTACGAAGTGCCTAAATGCGATATTATCTCTTTGAAGCCAGTTAGACCAACCCCTTTTGGTTAGAGGAGCCTATCTTATCTGAACTCTCTTCTCTAGCTTAACCTGAATTTTTATTTGGTTGTGATTCTTGAGGCAAGAAAAAGATGTTATATTGGTTATTCTGCTATTTTGTTATCGAGAGCCAATCCCTCTAAAAATCCCTATGGCTAACAACAAGTCTGCGCTCAAGCGTGTAAAAATTAACGAGCGTAACCGAATTCATAATCAGAGCTATAAGTCAGCAGTCAGGACGTTCATGAAAAAATACTTCACTGCTGTGGAAGATTATGCTAAACAACCAAGCCAAGAATCACTAGAAGAAGTCCAAAGCCGAATGTCGGCAGCTTACAGCAAAATTGACAAAGCTGTGAAACGTGGTGTTTTGCATAGCAACAACGGTGCTCGGAAGAAATCTCGTCTAGCCAAAGCCTTAAAAAACGTGAGTGCCCAACTGACTCCTACACCAGAGGAAGTCACTGCTTCTTAAGCCTAAAAACACCTCCAGTATAGTGGGTAAGTTGCCCAAAGAGGGAGTGGCGCTCACTGTTCAGGCAGCTTTATATGGTTCTAATCAGAGGACTTGCAGCCGTAGGGCATACAGTCAAGATGCTTTTTGTTCGCGAGCGCGGGCAAGTACGTTGGTATTCCCGTGAAGAAATAATCCCCTTGCCCTTTAGGCAGGGGAGTGTCAACACAATAACCTGTACAAATCACCTTAGGAACTCCGGTTAACCTAAAGGTGTAACAGAAGCTGGGAAAAGGTCAGCAGAAGTAAAAGAGCACTATATAGGTAATGATCATGCAGTTGGTTGACACTCATGTCCATATTAACTTTGATGTCTTCCATTCGGATCTGGAGGCTCTGTGCAATCGCTGGCGTGAAGTAGGTGTAGTCAAGCTAGTACATTCTTGTGTAGAGCCTGCTGAATACCCGGTCATCCAATCCCTAGCTGACCAGTTTCCTGAATTATCATTTGCAGTAGGCTTGCATCCCCTAGACGCCAACAAATGGACTGGGCAAATGTCCAACGAGATTTCTTCATTAGCTTGCTCTGATGCTAGAGTAGTAGCAATTGGAGAAATAGGGTTGGATTTCTTCAAAGCAGAAAACCAACAGCAGCAAAAAACTGTGTTTGCTGCTCAATTAGCGATCGCTCAGCGGTTAGACTTGCCGGTGATTATTCACTGTCGCGATGCTGCTGCTGCAATGCGAGAACTGCTACAGAAGTTTTGGGAAAACAGTGGAGCAGTACGAGGAGTCATGCATTGCTGGGGAGGTACACCAGAGGAAACACAATGGTTTTTGGATCTAGGTTTCTATATTAGTTTTAGTGGCATTGTCACCTTCAAAAACGCTAAGCAGGTTCAAGCTTCTGCAGTTAGGGTTCCAAGCGATCGCCTTCTTATTGAAACCGATTGTCCCTTTTTAGCACCAGTACCCAAGCGGGGCAAACGAAACGAACCAGCCTATGTTCGCTATGTAGCAGAGTATCTTGCTCACCTAAGAAATGTTTCCCTTGAAACCATTGCTAATCAAACAACACAAAATGCTTGTAAACTCTTTGGTCTGGCTCTACCAACTGATAACGAAGCAGTAGCCATAGTGAAGTAGTTAAGGGACAAACCTTTTCAATCGAGTTTCTGTTACTACCGCAATCATCATCAGAAGAGTTACTATGGATCAAATTACCCTTGGGTCTACGCAGTTGATACTAATATATTCTTTTAATACACTACCGAAGCTCACTAGTCACCTTCGTAGAGACTTACCGAGCTTTAATACCCTATTGACAAAATCAGCTTTGTTTGGTATGAGGCAGACTCTAGAAACTTCGAGTTGTCACTCTTAAAGTATGAAACAGTGGTCATTGCCCAAAATTATACCGTTGCTGACAGAAGTAAAAAAACTGTATTTTTCCATTGCTAGCAAATAACTAGTCTTGAGCACCAAGCATCTAGCAGTCATTTTTTAATTCTCACCCAATGAAATATTCCAAGGGATATATACGAAAAGAGCACAAATTTTTGAGCGAAGCTTGGCAAGTCAATCTGAAAATTCAAAGTTTGACACCAAAAGGGAAATCAAGCTACGGGTCTAGGCTTAGGTAAGGTTATAGCAACCGCCAAGAATAGGATCCCAAGCTTCTAGGTAAGTAGGTGGAATCAACCAAGCCATATTACGAAAAGTAAATAGAGGTCAAACGCTTACCTTGTAAACAATAGCCAATAACCAATGAGTCATGACTAATCCAACCTACACCGTTCCCACTCCCAGTGATACTGCTCCCACTTACCTGTTGCCAGACTTAGTGGAAATTCAGCGCTCCAGCTTCCGCTGGTTTCTGGAAGAGGGCCTAATCGAAGAACTTAACAGTTTTTCTCCGATTACTGACTACACGGGCAAGCTGGAATTACATTTTCTGGGGAAAAATTACAAGCTCAAGCGACCTAAATATGAAGTTGATGAGGCTAAACGGCGAGACAGTACTTATGCTGTTCAAATGTACGTTCCTACCCGCCTGATTAACAAGGAAACAGGGGAGATTAAGGAACAAGAAGTTTTTATCGGTGATCTGCCCCTGATGACCGACCGAGGTACTTTTATTATCAATGGGGCAGAACGGGTGATTGTCAACCAAATTGTTCGTTCCCCTGGTGTCTATTACAAGTCGGAAACTGATAAGAATGGACGTCGCACTTACTC
Source organism: Caldora sp. SIO3E6 (assembly GCA_010672185.1). GTDB lineage: Bacteria > Cyanobacteriota > Cyanobacteriia > Cyanobacteriales > Coleofasciculaceae > Caldora. Next base: position 4,675 of record JAAHHL010000520.1, read on the forward strand.
TGCTTCTTTGATCCCTAATCGGGGTGCTTGGTTAAAGTTTGAAACAGACAAAAATGACCTAGTTTGGGTACGGATTGATAAGACTCGCAAACTGTCAGCTCAGGTACTATTGAAGGCTCTGGGACTAGCGGATAACGAAATTATAGATGCTCTGCGACACCCAGACTATTACCAAAAGACTTTGGAAAAGGAGGGTAATCCTTCGGAAGAAGAGGCTCTGATGGAGCTGTATCGTAAGTTACGTCCAGGGGAGCCCCCTACGGTGAGCGGCGGTCAGCAGTTGCTCGACTCTCGCTTCTTTGACCCTAAACGCTACGACTTAGGAAGGGTAGGTCGCCACAAAATTAATAAGAAGCTGCGGTTAAATGTGGCAGATACGATCCGAGTATTAACTCCCCAAGATATTCTGGCGGCGATCGATTATCTGATCAATCTTGAGTTTGATGTGGGTAATAGTGATGATATTGACCATTTGGGTAATCGTCGAGTGCGATCGGTAGGGGAATTGCTGCAAAACCAGGTAAGGGTAGGACTCAATCGCTTGGAAAGGATTATTCGGGAGCGGATGACGGTTTCTGACTCTGAGACTCTAACTCCTGCTTCTCTGGTGAACCCTAAACCTTTGGTAGCAGCTATTAAAGAGTTTTTTGGTTCCTCCCAACTCTCTCAGTTTATGGATCAGACCAATCCTTTGGCTGAGTTGACCCATAAACGACGACTTTCTGCTCTAGGACCAGGAGGTTTGACGAGGGAGAGAGCTGGATTTGCGGTGCGGGACATTCACCCTTCTCACCATGGTCGGATTTGCCCTATTGAAACTCCTGAAGGTCCTAACGCAGGACTGATTGGCTCTTTGGCAACTCACGCTCGAGTCAACTCTTACGGCTTTATTGAAACGCCTTTTTATCAAGTGGAAAATGGACGGGTGCTCCAAGACCGTCCCCCTGTATATATGACGGCGGATGAGGAGGATGACCTACGGGTAGCACCAGGAGATGTACCAGTAGAA
>JAAHHL010000521.1 GCA_010672185.1 Caldora sp. SIO3E6
TGGATAATATAGAATGAGTAGAATCGCCTCTTTTTGTTTAGCTGCTGCCTTGGTTACGGTAGGAACTCCAGCCGCTTTTGCTGAAGATACAAAAAACGTCTCCTACGATTGTGTGCCTTCAGATGAAGAAGTAAAGTTGATGGTCTCTGATGGGGAGCAGCTACCTGAAGAAAGGTTCGTTTGGGAAAATAGTGTTTTTGAGGATGAGTCTTCAGAGCTTTGCCAGAGAGCTAAGAATAATTTAACTAAGGCTTTCAAAAATATTGGAGAGAAAGAAACATACTTCTACTTCAGGGTTGTTACCAATCAGGTTTGCTTGGCAACTATTGAAGATCAGTGTGCTCGGGTTGTGTTTAAATTTGAGCCAAAGCACATCGAAACAGTTCAAAAGTATCTCTCTGATAACTATGATCAAGGAGGTACAGAGTCACGAGGCTTTCTAGGTGGGAGCTTCCCCGTTCCCATTTTCCCTTAATTTAGCCTTGCCAAGGTAGTACGACAAGACCCAAATTACCTCTGAATCCCTGCTTGATTTTCCTAGAGCAGGGATTCAATTTTTTTTACTGCAAAATTATTCTTACACAACTTGTGTAATTAAATTGTATAATTTAAGTAGTCTCTTAGATGTTATGAGAATAAGTGCCTACTAGATATGAAGATGAACAAAAAACACGGGTCAATTTAGCCCTCACTCCCACAGGAATCAAAGGGTTAGACTGCCTTGCTAAAGAGCTAGATTTATCTAGGTCTGAGCTAGTGGAGCAAATTGGACGTGGCTTGCTTCCTCTTTCCTCGGCGGAGTCAGAGAATTTACCCAGTATTCCTGCTGTTTATTTAATTCTGGAAGGAAGTTGTGTTCTCTATGTAGGACAAAGCTTAGACTTGCGTAGCGAAGTTAAAAATAACCTTTATTTACAAGAAATAAAACTCAAAAATATTAATTTAGGCTTAGTCTGGATTCAGTGCAGTGAAGTTAGCTTCTTGCCTAAACTCCAGAAAATACTAGTCCAAAGTTTAAAGCCTAGGTGGAATAAGTTATCGGCTGAAGAGCCAGAAGAGTCAACTACTCTGGAAAACGATATTCCCACGATCTCGGTTAATATTCCTATAGATTTCATCACTACAGCCAACCTTTCTCAAGATGCTTTGAGAATATTACGCGATAATCTCCAACAACTGCTGCAAGTCTGTAGCACTAAGTTAAAAGCTTAAGATAAGTGAAATTTTCGTGTACTCCCAAGGAAAATATTAACCAAATGTCAAGAACAGAACATAAGCGAGGAACAGTTTTAAACGAGCACTACGAAATTATCAGTCGTATTGGAAAAGGTGGACAGGCTATAACTTATCTAGCCAGAGATACACAAACAAAAGCCTCTACTCTTCCTACTCTTTGTGTAATTAAGCAGCAACGTCATAAAGATGATGACAATGATAAGGATAAGAATGAGTCTGTTAAGCGCTTTCAACAAGAAGCGAAAATTCTGAAATATTTTACCAACAGAAATGTTCCTCAAATACCTCGCTACCAAAAAGATTTTCCGGAAGATGGAGAGTATTATTTGGTACAAGAGTTTATCCAAGGAAGTACTCTAAAACACATCCTTAAATCTGGACAGCGCCTCAATAAATTTCAGGTTATTGCTCTTTTACAAGATATCCTAAACATCTTAAGAGATGTCCATCACTATACTATTGATAATAAGAAAATATATCACCGTGATATCAATCCTAGCAATTTAATATGGCAAGAAAATAAGGGTCACATAGTTCTCATTGATTTTGGTATCACTAAGAACCAACATTTGACAAAAACAGGACAAGAACCTATTGGGACACCAGGATACGCACCCCCTGAGTTCTTGCAAGGCGATGTTTATCCTAGTAGTGATATATATTCCTTGGGAGTTACAACTATAGAAGCTTTAACTGGTAAGAGACTTAAGGCAGATAGCACTCTTGAGGGAGAGTACAAAAAGCTAGCTGGTGATGACTTGGCAGTAATTTTGAACAAGATGATTCGCTCCAAAATTGAAGAACGCTACGAATCTGCACAGCAAGTTATTGACGCACTTCAGTCTCTTAATTCAGTTAGCAATAAATTGAATCAGAGATACCAAATTATTAAGGCTATTAACTATCTAAATCAAGAAAATTATGATGCATTAATTATTAATTATACATACATAGCTACAGATGAAAGATATCACCAAGAAGTAATTATTGAGGAATTTTGCCCTAGAGATGGCAGTATAAATGCATTGCAATTAGCTGAGCAAATCTTTGCTGAAGAGTGGCGAAAATTATTCGACATAAAAAATCTTAATATAGCTATACCTAGACTTTTAGACCATTTTACTGAATCATCCAAGTTTTATTTAGTTTATGACTTTATTCAAGGTAGATACTTGAGTCAAGATATTGCCTTGAACAACAAAATGGGAAAATTTTGGGTAGAACGAGAAATTATTCAACTTCTCAAAAAATCATTAGAAACTTTAAAAATTTTGCATAATAATAATTACTTACATCTCGATATCAACCCATCTCGAATACTCATCGAAGAGCAAAGTAAAATTTATTTAACTGGCTCATTAAAAATTGAAAAAATAGCTAACTTATCAAGTAACTCTTACACAAACATTCCTCCGGGAACAAGAGACTACATATCACCTGAACAAAATAGAGGGCATTACCTTCCGAATAGTAACCTATATTCGTTGGGAATGATTGTTATACAACTTTTAACTGGTAAAGAGCCACAACAAATAAAAAGAGATAAAGATCATAAAAATTTATGGGACAAGAAAATCAAAGTTCAAACTAGTCTCAAAAAAATTTTGGAGAAGATGGTAGATGAAGACTCTATGCGAGGGCATCGCTATCAATCAGCTAGTGAGGTGCTCAATGATCTAGATAAATTAGAAGAACATGGCAACCTGTCTTCATTTATCGATAAAATCAACAACTTTGATATAATTATAAATCCAAGTGTTTTAAGAAAAATAATTGGTGTTTTTTCCTTGGCTACACTCGTTTCAATTTTAGCATACTTAATTTTAGTTTTAGTTCCTTATTGGCAGGCAGCATTTAAATACACTGATGGTGACACTTGGCTAAAAAAAGCACAAGAAAAAGAAACAAAGGAAGAAGATCAAATAGATTATTATAAATCAGCTGAGGAAGCTTTTGATGCTGCTATCAAAAAGAAATCTGACTTTGTCCCAGCTTTAGTCAGTAAAGCTTATGTCATAAATCAATTAAACAATTATCAACCAGACGATTATCCTGACGAGGAATTCTTATTTCTTTGCAGGAGTGCTATTGAGCATCAACCCAACTTTGCCCCGGCTTACAATTGTTTAGGAGAATTTTACAAAAAATCTGGATGGAATGAAAGTAACCCGGAGAAAGCTATAAAATATTTTGAAAAGGCTATCGAACCATACAATGATGCAATTCGATTAGATGATCGATCCAAGTCTCGCTTCAATGACGGTACGACGAGACCTTTAGCTTGGTACAACCTGGGCGAAGTATACCAAAAACTGAAGGATCTTGAAAAAAGTGTGGAGAAAAAATTATATTATTGTCAAGAAGCAAAGACTGCTTTTGAAAAGGCACTTGAGCTCGATTTTAAACCTGAATCAATTGAGCAAGATATAACAAAATTAAAAGACGAGATAAACAAATTAGAAAACGAAGTAAACAAAATAAACTTGTTACGAAATAGATGAGTAAAATAGCTAAAATTCAAGTAGAGTGATAACTTTCAGCAATTTTGGTAAGCTAAGATGCATCTAATTTGCAACTAATTCAATCCTCAGTTTCTTGTGAAAAATTTATCTTGCCTTTGTTCTGTCAATCCATAACTCCTCTATGCCTTGGTGAATCGCCTCATCCATATCCTCCATAGTTTTGGGAGTGCCATGATATTTTAAACAACCAGCTACTTCACTTAATACTGTTTTTGGAAAAGGGTTCTTCGGTTTTAAAAGAATCCCACCTCCGGTATCAATCGCAATCAACTCAATACCTGCCTCCCAGTGATGAGCATCTCGCAGGGATTTAGGGATAATAACTTGACCTTGGTTCGACAATTTGACTGTTTCCATAACCTTTCAGGGTAAGTAGTCGGATTCGATAAGCCAACTCTGTAGGGGTGAAGCATTCGGGCGCTGTCAACTTAAGGTGAAAAGCGCTCGAAGTTGCGGAGCTGAGGGAGCAAACGTAGAGGCAATTCATGAATTGCCTCTACCATATTTCTCACAAATTATGCGATTGCTGTGTTGAGTTGCGCTTCCCTTGACCCACCCGTGTCAACTTAAGCCACAACCCTTGCCAGGGGAATAGGCAATTCATTAACTGCTGGAACCCGATGCCCTTGCCACCGTAAAACTGCCCAAGCATAAGCTTTTCGCAAGGTTAGGTAATCTGCACACTTCCTTAGCTGGGTTAGCTCCTGACGCTCTGCTGGCTCGAGTTTATCATCTTTATTTTTGTCTAAGAGCTGAAGATGACGCTGGTACTGTACTGGATCAATTTGGCTTTGGGCAATCTCTAAAAGTGCTTCCTTGGATAAAGCCTGCATTTGCAAAAGTTCTGGCTGTAGCTCTGCTGGGGCACTATCGACAGAAGGCGGGAGATTGTTAAGAGCACTCTGAGCAACAAGGGTTTCGATGGACTGTTGAGTTTGCTCTGCAATGTGAGCAAATTGGCGAAAGATAGGCTCAGGTAGCTCAATTGTAAGGGGTTGGCTTGTCATCGCATTTTGCTCCCAAAAGCTATGAGTCAAGTGTAAGTCATACTTCACAACATACCCGATTTCCAACTGTGTAGGGGATAATCTTTCCCAATTCACTACCATAATGCTATCCGGATGCTTCTCCCTCGGTATGTTAACGACTTTGGGATGAGATACTGACACAATGGGTTAGCATTCGGGCGTAGCATTTGGATTGAACACATTTCTCCTTTGAGTTCTTAAATTATCGCCCAAATGCTACGCCCCTACAGTAGGTGTCTAATTTACTTAAAGTTTTGATCAGGCAGCAGTATCCTATGGAGTGCAAAGTATTTCAGTAGTGGGAGCATCTTGCTCCCTAGAATTACACCGAAGCCTTCACTTGTATACAGATGTACAATATAATAACCTGTAACAGTTCCTGCTAGTGATTCAGGGTAATTGAGACATCACAGAAAGTTTCCCAGGTTTGATAACGGTTAATATACCCCTTTAATCTATTCCCTGTAGAAAAAATGTCTATCTTACAAGTAAGTACAGAGCATATTGCTATAGATTCTGACTATTGTTGTGGAAAACCTCGCATTACTGGAACAAGAATGCCTGTAGCAACAATTGCGCAGATGTATTTGGAGATGGGAGAATCTTTGGAGGCAATTGCCTCAGAATATAATTTATCTCAGGCAGCAGTTTATGCAGCAATGGCATATTATTATGATCATCGGGAAGAAATTGACCGCCATACAGCAGAAAGTGAGGCGTTAGTGCAACAAATGAGGCGTAATAGTCCTCCTTCTCCTCTAGCATCAAGATTGAGGGCAATTCGGGGTGAGTAGTCGGATTCGATAAGCCAACTCTGTAGGGGTGAAGCATTCGAGGGATAATCTTTCCCAATTCACTACAATCATGGTATCCGAA
>JAAHHL010000522.1 GCA_010672185.1 Caldora sp. SIO3E6
CCTCAGCTCCCTCAGCTCCCTCAGCTCCCTCAGCTCCCTCAGCTCCCTCAGCTCCCTCAGCTCCCTCAGCTCCCTCAGCTCCCTCAGCTCCCTCAGCTCCCCACACCCCACTTCAATACTTCCGCTCTTGCGGCTCAAACAAAGTAATACTTACTGGTTTGTATTGCAGCTCAACCCCTGCGGCAGAATAGTAAGCTAAAGTATGTTTGAGAAAATTAGCATCATCTCGTTGGGGATAATCTTCCCGACTGTGGGCACCGCGACTTTCTTGCCGGTTGAGGGCAGAAGATAAGATAACTTCTCCGACAACGGTTAAGTTACGTAGTTCTAAGGCTTCGATAACTTCCGTGTTCCAGCACTTATCTTTATCATCTAAGTAAATCTGTGGTAGCTGTTGTTGCAGCTGTTTGAGCTCCTGTAATCCGACCCCCATCAACTCTTGAGTGCGAAAAACACCACAGTATTGACTCATGCAATCTTGGAGATTTTGACGCAGCTGATTAATACGTATGGTTCCCGATTGCTCCAGAAGAGCCTTGATTTCTCCTTGGGCAGCCTTGAGGTAGGATTGTTCGTCAATCTCAGGAAATTTTTTGTCAAGGACGTATTGAGCGATCGCGGCTCCAGTTCTGCGTCCATAGACTACACATTCTAGCAGGGAATTACTACCGAGTCGATTAGCTCCATGCACGGAGACACAGGCACATTCTCCAGCAGCAAAGAAGCCTGCTACCAGTCCCTCCGCACTACTGCGCACTTGCCCATCGGTGTTTACCGGAATACCACCCATCGAGTAATGTCCCGTAGGACGGACGGGTATCGGCTGGTATACCGCATCAATTCCTACTAATCGGTGGGCTTCCTCCCAACAGAAGGGGACTCTGCTCATAATCTGCTCTTTACCCATGTGCCGTAGGTCAAGATAGACAAAAGGCCCTCCCGCACTACCATCCAAGTTTATGCCACGACCGGCGCGAATTTCTAGGGTAATCGCCCTGGAGGTAATATCCCTGGGTGCTAACTCCATTTGTTTCGGAGCATAGTTAGCCATAAAGCGATCGCCTGGTGCGTTAATGAGATAAGCACCTTCTCCCCTCACTGCTTCGGAAATTAAGACTCCTACGGGGTATAAACCCGTTGGGTGAAACTGGACAAACTCCATATCTGCCAAGGGCAAACCGGCAACCGCTGCCATCGCTAAACCATCCCCAGTAGAGGCATAGTCATTGGAAGTAGTGTTAAATACCCTGCCATAGCCTCCGGTAGCAAACATTACTGCCTTGGCTTGTACTACTTGGAGGGTGGTGTCTCGGATATTAAACATCACGACACCTTTGGCTTGAGCATCCTCCAAAATCAGCTGCATCACGTACCACTCATCGTAGACGCAAACACCATAACGCCGGAGGTTGTTTACCAATTCGTGGAGAATAGCATGTCCCGTTTTATCTGCCGCGTAGCAGGTACGACGGTGGGAATGTCCTCCAAAAGCTCGTTGAGCAATCCTACCATCAGGTAAACGAGAAAAGAGTACCCCCATGTGCTCTAACTCGATTACCACATCTGGAGCCTCACGAGTGAGGATTTCCACTGCATCTTGATCCGCCAGGTAATCGGAACCCTTAACGGTATCAAAGGCATGAGCTTCCCAGGTGTCTTCGGGGTCTACATTGTTCAGTGTGGCAGCCATGCCTCCTTGAGCCGCCACTGAGTGGGAACGGATCGGGTGAGTTTTGGCGACTAGAGCAACATCGAGGTTTGGTTGGGTACGCTTAATCTCCAAGGCAGCACGACACCCAGCTAATCCGCCCCCGACAATAATGACATCGTGTTTTAACATTTGTTGTTTTGGATCGGCTTCTCTATGTTCTACTTTAAAAGTACAAGGACTGTCATATAGCGCAATTCAAAATTCAAAATTCAAAATTCAAAATTTGCCGAGCTATGCTGCTACGCACCTGAGCGTTTGGGGAGCATGGTGCTATAGCAGCAGACGGATAATTTTTAGCGATCGCTTCTGGCTTAGAAAAATTCCAAAATTAAACTACACACTTCGCCAAATTTGTTCTATCTTCGATGTTTTTCCTAAGCTGCGACAGGAATTTGTTTGAGGTGATTCTCACTAAAATTGAGGCAACTACGTCTCTGTGCTCTGTCTTCTCTTTAGTGTAGAGCATCGTCTTACATCTCTTGTGCTCTTGCTTGAGATACGTTAAGCAATCAGAGTAAACCCCCTTGTCCACCAGCATATCTAGAATTTCGCGATAGCTGTTCCCGTCAATAGCTCCCAGCCTCAACTCTTCGAGCCGCTGCCGTTGTTCCTCATTAGCTCTTTGAGTCATTAAATAGACTGGCAAAGTGAGTTTTCCATTCATAAAGTCGGAAAATTGATCCTGATATGGTTTCTCCAGCTTCGATAAACGCTTAACTGGCAGTGCAAAATCACCAAAATCATTCGCCGCCTGAGTAGCTGCCCCATAGATAGCGCCCATTTCGTAGAGCAGTTCGTCAGGCTTTCCCGCAATGATCGAGCCTGCCAAGAAACAGCTGCCGTAGAATACACCGGAAAGTAATCTACAGCGCCGCTGATAAGCTTCTAGGAAATTCTCGTAGTCTGGATAATCCCTCAGTTTAGCAACCTTGAGATCGTGAATATCCATCATCTGACCAAGATAGACTTGGTTGTTGATATTACTCAGAAGCGGTAAGAGGGAAGTCATGTCATGATCTTCTAAGATCTGTTGAGCAACTTCTCTAAGTTGAAACCCAGCAATAACTAGCTTGCGCTTACTCTCAGGACTTTCATAACCATGCTTTTCATCCAAGAACCAGTTGATCACATAAGTCGAACAGTTTAGGATTTCAAAACTGGCACAGGCGGGAAGAATCTCTTGCCAATCTTTACCTCCGTTAATCTCATAGCCTGTTCGGATTTGGAGATCCCGCAGTCTCAGGTTACCATGCCGCTTCATGGGAAGTTGCTTCACTTCCGGACCCAACTTATCCATATAGCGTTCGATAAGTGGATCCGTTGCTTGTGATGTCTCTTGCATGAGATGAAAATAATTACTCATTTAGCACTTTCTTTCTGATAAATTCGGCATTCTGTACTGTCATAAGGGATTAGTCGGAACCCTGCTGCTCGCAGCATACTTTCTACATACTCTAGTTCGAGCAATCGCATTCGTACTTTCTGGCGTCCCGTAAGAACACCTTGCCTATGACACATATAGTCAAGAACAAGATACTGCTCCCCGTCAACCCAATGCTTGTTAACAGTTCTCCCGAATGAAACTTCCCCGTCGAATTCATCCTGTTTACTATGATTGGCGTTGGACGAGATGATCATCAAACGTCCTCCATCACGCAAGTGTGCGGCAACCCGTGCAAAACTCTGCTGAATAGCATCTAGCTCCAAGATGTGGCTTGCCAGTAAGATAGTGTCGCCATCATCAACAAAAGCCCAGGCTCCCCCACGGGAATAGGCGATGTCGAACATCTTATCAAGTTGCAGGTTACAGACATCCTGGCAGTAGAGGTCTACTTGAGTACCTAAGCTAGCCTTAGCTTGAGCAAGTAGCGACGTACTCGTATCTATCCCAGTGATTTGGAGTTCAGGTTGCAACAGAAGCAGTTGCTCTACAAGCAAGCCAGTACCGATTCCCACATCCAAGATATCTTGTTTATCCCCAAAGAGTTGGAGCAGTTCTATCGCAATGGCTCTGTAATCTCGATTTCTTTGAATAAAGGCATTATAGAAATCGGACATACCTTGATATAGGTCTGTAGACATAATTTATTGAGCGTCCTTATTTTGGAAAGTTTGAATTTACCCCAGAAAAAAACTCCCCACACAAGGCAGGGAACTTCTAGCAATTTCCTTTTCACCATTAAAAGTTGATTCAGCTGCTTGCCTCTGCCGGTTTTTGGGTGGATTGCTGCCGACGAGTGTAATTTTTTGCGTCTACCTCTATGGGATCGAGCTCAATATGGTTGAGCAGTGTGGTTACAAAGGCAAAGAGCAAGAATGGTAGAGACAGCACCAAAATCAGTCCGACGGTAGCTAAGGCGTAAATTTGGCGTTCAGCACTCCACAGAGCTAGTGCAGAGGCGAGACTAAGGAAAATGACGATTAACCAAACCATGATTTGTCCATAGATATCGCCAAAACTCAGGGTGCAGACAATGCGATACTTAATCAGTTGCTCCATGATATACCTCCACACATTTCTCTAAGCTCTAAGGATAAGCGCCATACTGAGTTTTGTGGTATTTCTCAATAATATTTTTAACAGACTTGCGCAAATCCTCGGCTTGAGGTATGGAGGATATAGCAATTCTCACATCCTTGAGGTACATCTCCCATTCCCCATTCCCCATTCCCCATTCCCTATTCCCAACACCAATAACGAATGTACCTTACAAGTATGAGAAACGCTATATTTTTAACTTCTATAAAGATTGTCTTTCCAATCATACACAACCAAAGTTGGTTCTTGGGGTTTCTGCTGAGGGGGATTTTTCGGAGTCTTTTTGGGTAGGACTTGCTTAATTGCCTCAGTAGCTGTTTTAGTTAGGGCTTTTTGCACCATATTAGCCATATTCTGCCAAGAAACTTCTTCTTGCTCTAACAAGTCTTGCAGAGCTACCAACGCTGCTTGAGCTCTTTGTAATTCAGTTTCTTCTGAGGGAGCAAGGGGAGTTGAGCGTTTGATCGGGTCTCTTTGTATAGCAGCGAGGGCTTGACGCACAGCAGTAGTAATTTGGTGCCGGAACTTGCTTTGACCCTCTAGTTCTTGATAAAACCAGCCTTGTTGACTGCAAGCATACAGAGGTGGTAAGCGATTTAGGGCGTAGGTTGCTACCTCCACCGGATCGATGTACTTCGCTAGATTTTCAGGTAGTTGCGCTCTCTGCCGCTTTACTTCTTGAGTAACTAGCAATTCCATGACATTTTTGTGAATGCGGTTTGAGGCTTGATTCGATGCTATAGTTGGCTCTTTAGTTTTGAGATTATTCATTTTGATGCTTCCCTGAGATTACTCAAACTAAGCACCTACACCAAGTTTATTACCCAAAAATCCCGTGAGACAAATGCATAAATAATCCTGTGCAGGTGCTTATAATAAGTAGGTAGGTAAAAAAACCAAGGTAAGTTTATCCAAGTAAGCTCAGCAAAGATACTGTGCAATAAAACTATTATACTTGCAAAACCTCCCTATTTATCCGCGTTTATTTACTGATATCTACCTACTCAAACTTTAGTAATTGACTATCTAATATAGCTTAAAAGGATCAGTAAATAATTAAAAAAAAAGTTAAATTGATTATTCTCTATGATTTCATTGAAATGGCCATTTAATACCTTAGCCAAGCTTTTTCTAGCAGAAAACTAAATGAATTAAATCTACCCTAAGTATTATTGGTTGTTACTACTAAATGCATATTGCTGCGAGAAAGGGTCTAATCCCTCTCCCCGTAGATGAAAACTTGCAAATTAGATGTACTTAAGCTTATATAGCGTTTCTGAATGGGATGTGAATGTTGAATGTTGTCAAAAAGGAGTCAGGAGCCAGGAGAGAAGAAGACAGAAGTTTTTTTTTAAGAAAAAAACGACAATCTAGGTTTATAAATCGTTTGGAAACGCTATATAAGCTA
>JAAHHL010000523.1 GCA_010672185.1 Caldora sp. SIO3E6
TCCGATTCCTCGCCTTGATTACTACATGGTGGAGGTGATTTATGAGCAACCTATTCAGCAGTTGGTTAGCGGTGAAAGGGTAGCAGGTGTAGATATTGGACTCAACAACTTAGCGGCTGTAACTTCAAATCAATTAGGGTTTAAACCTTTCGTGATTAACGGCAAGCCTGTTAAAGCAGTTAACAATTACTACAACAAGAAAAAAGCCTTACTGCAATCTCAACTGAAGGGAAACAGGAAAACGTCAAACTCAATTCAGAGTTTATCAACCAAGCGAGGATTTAAGATTGACGACTATCTCCATAAGTCCAGTCGGTTAATTATCAATCAGTTAGTTGAGAACAACATCAAAACTCTGGTGATTGGGAAAAACGAGAACTGGAAACAGGGAATCAATATCGGTAAGGTTAACAACCAGAACTTTACTAGTGTTCCTCATGCAAGATTGATCAAGATGTTGACCTATAAAGCTGAACTGGTGGGCATAAAAGTCATCATCACCGAAGAATCTTATACGTCGGTGGCTAGTTTCCTGGATGGAGATGTGATACCGGTTCACGGAAGCAATGAGGCTTCATGTGTAAAATTTAGCGGTCGTCGTGTGAAGCGTGGGTTGTACTGTTCTAAAAAAGGCATAAAATTTAACGCCGACATCAACGGCAGTTACAACATCATCCGCAAAGTAGTCCCAGATGCTTTTGGCAACGGGATAGAGGGTGTAGTAGTTCACCCAGTCAAGATTACTCTGACAAACTAATTTCGCGTTTTTCCGCAAAATTAGGAACTATAGGGTTGTATCTGCCCGAAGTGTTTAAAGCTTAGAGTGAAGGTTGTAACACTATCGGTGTTAAGGTCATCGCCCTGTGGAAAATCAAAAGAAAAACTGTCTATTTTGGAAAAGCTTAGCTAGGCGTTGGTTGTGCAGAGACGTCCCACTAAGTCTAGTGCAGCTGGGAAAACTAGGAAAAGGAATAACTGTAGCGATCGCTTTGTGCCTATGGCCGACTATTGCTAGAGCACAACCAATTACCACCGATGGGACGACCAATACTCAGGTTAACCTCAACGATAGCACTTTTGTGATTGAACAAGGCACAAGGGTTGGAGACAATTTATTCCATAGCTTCTCCGAATTTTCCTTACTCGAAGGTAACGAGGCTCTCTTCAACAACGCCACAGATATTACCAATATCCTCACTAGGGTTACAGGAGGTAATGTTTCCCAAATTGATGGTTTGATTAGTGCTAACGGTACCGCTAACCTGTTTTTTCTTAATCCTAGTGGAATTATTTTTGGTTCCGATGCACAACTAAATATAGGGGGTTCTTTGATTAGCTCTACAGCTGACAGCATCAAGTTTGTTGGTGGGAGCGAATTCAGTGCCATCAATCCCCAAGCACCACCCCTACTAGCTATCAATGTACCCATTGGCTTGCAGTATGGTTTGCATCCTGGTTCCATTGTTAATCAATCTCAAGCTGGTTTGGCAGTAATTCCAGGTAAAACCTTGGCTCTACTAGGTGGTGATATCATTTTAGACGGTGGCAATTTGACAGCTATCCAAGGACAAATCGAACTGGGTAGTGTAGCCAGTACTGGACTAGTGAGCTTCTCTTCTACCCCTACTGGCTTGGATTTTCAATATCAAGGCATTGAAAATTTTGGCAACATTGAGCTATCGGATGCAGCAGTAGTCAATGCCAGTGGTTTAGGTGGTGGTACTATTCAAATACAGGGAGGACAAGTGAGCCTCACCGAGGGTTCAAGGCTGGTAGCTGAAACCTTTGGCGATGTTGACGGCAGAGGTATAAAGATCCAGGCTAGTCACTTTAGTATGCAAGATCGAGCCTTTGTTTCCACTGCCACCTTTGGTGTGGGTTCAGGGGGAAACTTGGAGGTTGATGCCGATACAGTAGAACTCACTGGCACTACTCCTTTCGCCGCAACACAACAGCTCTTACTGGGAACTTTTGACCCTTTTAACCTGAGCGACGGCTTGTATAGTTTCAGTGCTGGTGTTGGTGCAGCGGGAAATTTAACTATTGATGCTAGGCAATTACTTATTCAAGATGGTGCTAATCTCTTCAGCTCAGCTTTTTTCCAAGGCTCTGGGGGAGACATGACTTTAAACATCTCCGAATTGGCTGAACTCAGCCATGGCTCCCTGTTGTTTACAGGAAGTGCTGGGATGGGAGATGCAGGTAATTTAACCGTCAATGCCACACAGTTGCGGGTGTTAGACGGTACATCCCTTGCTACCACTCCCAATAGGGATAGTACAGGGAAAGGGGGGGATTTGAACGTCATGGCTGAATCGATTGAGTTGAGGGGAACTCCACTCGGCTCACCAGCACCTGCTGGCTTATTCACCGCTGCTCTCGGTACGAATGCGGCTGGTGATTTAACGGTAAAAACTGGTGAGCTGATAGTTGCTGACGGAGCTCAAATCTCAGCTACTACTTCTGGTAGGGGAGCAGGAGGCAATCTTACTGTAGATGCTGATGTGGTAGAGATCAGTGGTGTATCATCCGATGGTCAGTTTATTAGTGGTTTGATCACTTCTTCCTCTTTAGTGACCGTACCTGGACTATCAGGTAATGCTCCAGCAGGGGACTTAATTATTAATACTAGGCGATTGAGTGTGCGGGACGGAGGTCAAATTTCAGCGGCAACCGGTAGTGAAGGTATTGCAGGACAGTTGACGGTGAATGCTTCCGAGTCAGTGGAAGTAAGTGGCTTTGCCACCGGTGTTGCGCCAGCAGTAGAACTAGTTTCCTTTGGTATTGTTGGCGATGGCATTGTACCCAGTGCCATAGAATCCAATACCAGCGGTGCAGGAGATGCTGGGGATTTGAGGATTCAAACAGGAAGCTTAATGGTTCGAGATGGAGCAGAAGTCGGAGTTAGGAGTACAGGAGAAGGAGCAGCAGGGGAACTCAATGTCACAGCTCACTCGATTCTGTTGGAGCAAGGAACCCTTAGTGCTGCCACGATTTCTGGTGCGGGGGGCAATATCACCCTTACCGTATCAGACGACATCCAGTTGCGACACAATAGTATGATTACGACTAATGTTGCTAATAGTGATAGTGGTAATATCGTAATTGATGCTGATGTCTTAGTAGCTCTAGAAAATAGCGACATTACCGCTAATGCTGAACAAGGCACAGGGGGTAGGGTAATTATCAATGCTCAAGGAATTTTTGGTATACAGTTCGGTGAACAAATAACCTCAGAAAGTAACATTACTGCTACTTCCGAACTTGGCCCAGAGTTCAGTGGTACTGTGGAAATTAACCAACTAACTATTGACCCCAGTGCTGGGTTAGTGGACTTACCGACTGATGTCATAGATACTAAACAACTAGTAGTAGCCAGCTGTGCTGATTCTGTGGGTAGTACTTTTGTTGTCACGGGACGAGGTGGCTTACCCCCTAATGCTAATGAAGTAATCAACTCAACAGCAGGTTGGATAGATTGGCGCAGTGGGGAATCAGAAATCGGGAATCGGGAATTGCCCGAACCGTCACCAATAGTTAATCATCCCTCACCAGTAGAACCACTTCATTCCCTCTCTTTACCAGCAAGAGAACAGCAAACAAGAGAATCTCCCTCATCTGAGGAGCAGAACAATCTCCAATCTCCTATTGCTCATCAGATTATCGAAGCCCAAGGATGGGTAGTTCATCCCGATGGTCAAGTGGAACTAGTCCCTTATCCAACTAATGGTACAATCCACAGTGGTTGGAAGCAATCGGCGAACTGTCAAGCTCGGACAGAATTGAGAATTGAGAATTGAGAATTGGCGTATTTGTCAGGGCGGTTTGTAGGGGCGGGTTTAGGGAGCATCTAGACCATTTTTACCGAATATGTGGCTCAAAACCCGCCCTGCACCTTTCCCCAAAGTCGATATGTTGAGAATTGAGAGCTGTTTGGGTTCAGAACCCTTTCATAGCAAGAAAAGCTTGTATCAGTCTAAACTGAAATGACTATAAGTTTAAGACGACTCATTGGAACTATCAGCCTCTAAAATCTGCTTCACTTGTTCCACAGATAAGCTCTGAACTTCAGCTATTTGCTCAGTTGTTAATCCCATATCCCGTAAGCGAGAAACAGCATCCCGTTGGAGTTGTTGAAACTCAGCAATTTTTGCCTCAGCTTGTTGTCTTTCCTGCTCAGCTTGTTGTCTTTCCTGTTCAGCTTTAAGCCGAGCCTGAGCTTCTTTTTGTTCTCGTGCCTGAGCTATTTTTTCTCGTTCCTTGCCCATGAGTAAAAGTTTTCCCGTATTATCCCACCACCTTAACCATGGTTGTTGAGAATCGTTTATATAGCGTCCTTGCCATAGTCCCAACTCCACTTCCAATTCTTCTATGGGATAATGACCTCTCTGATTAGGCTTCATCTTTTGATAGGAACCTTCTACCAGTTTATATACCTCCAACTCTCCTGTATCGATGACATAGATTCCGTAATAGGTGATACCCACAATTTTCTCATAGACCCAGTATTTTCCTGGTTCGGATACTTCTCCTTCCTCAGTGTTAGATAATGGTGTTGAGTCTCTTTCTTCTGAGCCATCTCCGCTAGCAAATTCCAGAGCAATTAGCGGGGGTATCATTTCTTTCCAGATCACATAGGAACGACGTGTTTTGCCATCTAGATTAGGCGGAACTCCCGGTACATAAAACCAGTCGGGAGCTTCGGCTCCTTTGTGTTTGGGTTCAGTTATACGCCAGTAGATGCCACTATCTTGACCTATAGCATATTGTCCATCGGGATGAATTCTTTCCAGAACTGGTTCAATAGAGTCGGTAAGAAGAATACTTTGGGGATGCTCAGCAAAATTTTTCACAAATGTTCCATCTGATTCTGGTAATTGAGTATGGTCAGGACCTGAAGTAGGTATAATAAAAGGTTTAGTGGTAGTTTTTGTAGTCATAAGTTGTCTGTCTCATCAAAAGTATGTCAAATTGAAATTTTTCTCAAGCAATATTATACTAGATTTTTATATTAGTTTCTGTTGAAATTACGATAATGAATTTAATCTTTGCTTTTCTTTTTCTTCTTTTTTGTCTCTTCATGAGCATTATAGAACATATCAAATGAGCATCGATCATAAAGACCATCTAAATCTTCTTCTGTAAAACCAAATTCTTCTAGTTCAGCCCAAGCTACAAGCAAATTGAGCATTTGCTGACCAAATTGCTCTTGAACAACTTTATAAAGTTTAGGGTGTTGTTCTTGAAGTGTAAACACTCGTGAATCTTTGTAAAACATGTCCTGTAAACAAGCCCAACAGCCTACACGGTTATAGCCCATTTCATAGATTGGATTTAAGGGTAAGTCATACTTTTGAATATATTTATCTCTATCTTCATCTTTCCAAGCATAGAGAGGCCAACTAATTAAAGTGTTATATGTACTGCTATAACGTAAAGCACCGTAGTCAGCAAAATTCAGTTTACGCATTAGACTTTCGACGACGCGCAAACCTGTCACAACTCCTTCAATACCATATTTAGAATAAAATTGACGTGCAGGTGTTTCTTTCATACGACGACAGCAAGAGTTAGAAAGCTTTACATCGGCTTTTTGTGATAGCTCCCGCATAAACGCTGTATTTCCTCTACCAGCAACAGGAATACCTTGTTCT
>JAAHHL010000524.1 GCA_010672185.1 Caldora sp. SIO3E6
CAGGAGGCAGGAGGCAGGAGGCAGGAGGCAGGAGGCAGGAGGCAGGAGGCAGGAGGCAGGAGGCAGAAGGCAGAAGGCAGAAGGCAGGAGGCAGTCCCTATGAAAAAAATTTTTTCACCACCATGCATGAAAGTCCCTCTCTCCGCGTCTCCGCGTCTCCGCGTCCCCGCGTCCCCGCGTCTCTTTATTCCCTATTCCCCATTCCCCATTCCCCATTCCCCATTCCCCATTCCCCATTCCCTATTCCCTGTATTTTTGTTAAAAAAAGTATAATTTTGAATAACAATCTTGATATTGACTTGACTAAAAGAAAAGTATTGCAAATATAGTCGAATAAATATTACAAAATAACTCAAGTACCTCTTGGATACTCATAATTTAAATACACAGGCATAATTCGCTTTATTGGAAATCTTGAGATTATGCCTCAATGCTATCAGGAGATTAGTATTATGGGTATTTACAAATTGTTTGACAGCATCACAGAGTATATTTCTGAAGCAGTAGTCAGAATCTTCGGTCCTAACGATGACGCTTATCCAGCTACTGGTTTACAGCCATTTAGTGATGATCCCTATAAGCCTAGAAGGGCAGATTGGTAGAAATTATCAATAATTATTTTGAAAAAATTTCTGAAATTGTCTTTTTAGTAGTTGGGGAGAAAAGTGGCTTTTTCTTCACCAGCTTTTTTGTGTAGTTTCGTAACTAAGTATGGCTTGCTGCTTTCAAGAGTCGAGAATAAGAATAATGAACCGATGTTCTAGCGATCGCAAATCTTACCCGATAGCATTACTCTGGGAAAACATCCTGCAAATTACGATAACCACTGACAACCCTTAGAATCTCGATATTATCTTCAAGAACACGATAGAAGATGATGTATCCCATCAGCAACAGTCCCCTTAAGCCTGGTTTTAGGTGAGTATAGGACTTACCCATGTAGGGATAACGCGCTAAGTATTGGCACTTTTGGTTGAAGGCTTCTACGAAACGTTCTCCAGCGTCAATGCTTTGCTCTAAAAAATAGTCGGAAATTGCGTTTAGATCCTGACTGGCGGGAAGGGTAATCTTTAGGGTTTTCATGCAGAGGCAGCTTTGGCGGCATTAACTTTATGGCGTAATTGAGCAATTACGTCGTCTGCTGCTAAGACATTTCCTTGCTCTGCGGCTTGTAATCCTGCATCAATTTTAAGGCGAGTTTGTTCAACCCAAGCTAGATAGTCTGGGGTTGCATCGGGGTTTTGCTGAATAATCTCGTCGGCAAGAAGAACTAGAGCAGTATCAATCGCATCTTCTATAGATGTATACTTACCTTGCTGAGAGAGGGATTCAAGAATTCTGCTTTGCTGAGAACTGAGGGTAATTTGCATAGGATGCTTGATTTACTGTTTGTACTGGAGACTTTCTTCTCTCATGCTAAAGGTTTTACTGCTTGCTGCTTTCAATAGCCGAGAATAAGAATACTGAACCGATGTTCTAGCGAGCAAGATGCTCGCACTACAAGAGGCTTCTGGTAGAATTTCGACTTATTAAACATATAGATATTTTTTCAAAAAGGCAATTAAAAAACTAGCGGAGGCTTGACAAGCATACTCACGAAAGTGCTTATTTCTCCCCCGATGTTTATCTGCATAATCAGATACAGCTTTAGCAACTATCCATCGTTTTATTCCATACTCCCGCGCTGTTTCACCAATAGCATATGCTTCCATTTCTATACCATAAGTTCCACGTACATGTTTATTAACATCATCAAATATTTGTTCATTTTCTTGAACTTTATCAACTGTTCCAATAGGACAAAGGACAACTCTTGACTCTTCTTTTTCTTGCTTTCTTAGTTCTTGGATTCGGCTCCCTCGTCGCAAACTTTTCTTAACTTCTTTTTTCCCTTTATCAGTTAGAGTAAGTGTGATTTCATCTTCAATTAAGCCTTCCTTCTTTAAATACTCAATCACCTGTCCGGACTTAGGACATTCTTTATCTAAATCTTCATGTTTTTCGGGATCAGGATACTTTATTGAGTTTTCTTGATGCTCGTAAATTCGTTCAAGTAGCCAGTACTTTTGATATTCATAAGATTTAGGCTTTTCTACTTTGATGGTATCTGTCCAATCATTAATATATCGCTTATGATATAATTTTACCTGATCAGACCATACAAAATCGAGGTCATAAGGTTTTATATTTTTGTATACATCTTTAGGTAAGCTTTGCTCATTGTATACAGCTCTCAGTAGTTCACTATCGATTTTAAAAACTTGCTCAGCAACAAGAACATCTCCTAAATTTACTGCTTCTTGCCAACCTGCACAAATTCCTACCATTGCTAAACACTGACTAGGACGTAGTTGTGAAACCAAACGAAAAGCAGCTTCTCTTGTTGCTTTCTCTCCCATCTTCCGGGCGTCTGCCGTTGCAACCTTAAATGATTTTCCATTTTCACAAGTGAAAGAGTGCTCCCAATAATTTAATTTATAATTGTCTTGTTTTTGCTTCCAAGGCTCTTGATCATCTTTTCCGTCTCTACATTTCAGTAATGCTTCTTGCTCACCATCCGCAGCTGTAATGATCAAGACATCGACAGAATTATATTTTGGTCTAGATTGTCGATTTGTTCGTTTAAAATTAGAATATGGGGTAACAGGTACTGAAGTCTTATTATCTGAGCATACTTCAACAAAAAATCTGTTGTTTGCTTTGGAAATCAAGAAGCGAGAATTTTGTGCAAGAGGTAGATTGCTGAGATGATCTCCAATTTCTGACTCGCTCAAACTGTGCCTCCATAACTTAGAATGTAGTTCCAGCAAATTCGACGATATTTTACCTCATCTTTGGCCATAGCAGTATAGCCGCTGAAGAGCATTAAGCAGTTGGTTACGCTTATATCCTTGAAATTCTAAATTAATGTGCTGAGATAATTCTATATATATATTATCTGCATCAACTCTGCCAGAAACTAACAGATTGAGACAAGTCTCATCTATATCATCTATATAAGGCAATAGATGATATAGAATACAGTACCGATCTTCATTAATTTGTTCCTCAGAAATGAGACCAGCGGATTGACAATCTGGCAAACCATAATTACCGAAATTTCTGGCTCTTCCTGAGTTTGAATGTGGCCTGCGACTTCTTCCCCCTTGACGACTCATACCTCACTACTCCGGCTGTTCATGAATATTATATAAATTAACCATATCCTCGTTAAGTACAAAATTGTACCTATTCTGGGACTTTTCCTTTTCTCTGTTATATAATCTACCCAGTTCTGAGTAAATGTGCCGCAGGCGTTTATCTGCAAGAGCATCATCTTCTGTAGGATCAAGCAATGAATCCATCAATGTCTCTTGACTGAGAGAAAATTGAACCTGATTTTGGTTTTCAGTAATACCTACATCAATGTCAGTGATTTCAATCATAGCCTGCACGACAGCTCGAATTCCACTCTTTGAACCAAAATATTCCTGAATTCGTTGAAACAGTTGACATCCTTCCTGATACCGGGAATTGCCAAAGGGAGGAAACTGCTGGAAATATTGACTATCTTGAGACAACAGATACAACCCATCATCACGATTGAACAAGAAATCCCTGCGGCGAAGGGCAGCTTGTCCGATTACTCCTGATAACAAGGGTAGAATGGTAAGTTCTAGCCAGGTAGCAAAACCTTCGTTGACAATTACAGCACTATCCCACAATGCTCGAATTGCATTCTGATACTCTTCATATAGTTTACGAGGGTAAGGCGATCGCATCGACTTGGGATTAGCATTTCTCGTCATACCTTGTCGGTGCAGTATGGCTAATTGTTTCCCTAGGGTGGTTTGGGTGAAGAAAAAACCATGCCCGTATTGTTCATGTAGAATTAAGGCTGCAATATTTTGCTCTAACCAAATCTGATCAGAGCCTTCAATCGAGAGCAAATTCTGTGCTAAGTTATCCCGATAAGCTCGATGCTCTTGAGCCAAATGTGAAGCTAGTTGAGGATCATAGGGGAGATAACAGCCATTGGTGGGAGAAAAAGTTGGGGCAATATAACGCAGTAACTGCCTGACTAAAGGTAAATTTTCCTGCTCCTCCATGCGAGCAACCCGCAGCAATTCCAGCAGCTTTTCCTGCAATGAACCAGAATAAATCTGGCTCACTAATGCTTCTGGAGTACAGATACGAAAGGAGATCTGTTGAATCGATTCTGCTTCTAATCCACATTGGAGTTCGACAACTCGTCGTCGGATTTCATCCTTCAATGGGTTAACAATAGTTTTCTCAATCTCTGCTATTTGAGCCTGTACCGAAGGACGAACTTGAATCAATCGAGAAATTCGCTGTCCCGTTTCCTTAACTACCAAAGCAATTGTACCAGCTCCAGCTTCTTGAGCCGTCAGCCTCCAGCGATAGTTTGTCTCCGACTGCTCAATTGGTTCAACTACTAGTTGAGGAGAAGATGTAGCTACACTCAATTGCACAGAAGAAGCAACCACGTCAGTTTTTGGACGAAAAACTGCCTTTACCTCAACGGGTTTTCCAATTTCCAGCAATTCTGGAACATTCTCGTGGTGGTTTTGGATAACCAAGTCAATCTCCACATTGGGAATACATTGGAATTGAGCAACTGTATCAAAAAATAGAGGGTTAGGAGTTTTCAGTCTATCGACAATAAGTTTTAATTTATGAGTGCCGAGTTGAGTTGGCTTAACCTGCCACTCTAATTTAGCTTCACGGTAAGGAGCAAGAGAACGAATTACTTTTGCTGATGGTTCTGCAATTTCAACCCCCGAATCTGACTCCAACAAACAGTCTATGTATTCCAGGCGTGTACCATGAGGATTACTCAGGGAAATAGAAAAAGTGGTAGCTACTCCATCCAGTACTTCAGTATTGATTTGAGCATCAAAGCAATCAATAAAATTTTGAGCCGCTAGCCAGCGAAAGATATTTAAAACTAGCTGTTGATTATTCCCGTATTGAAGATAATTGTCCTCGAAAATGATATGATCTGCTATGGCAACAACTCTGCCCCCCTCTTCCAACTCTGCTGCTACTAAGCAAGCATCCCCAGTTTTTGGTAATTTAGCTACTACAGAGGGTGGGTAGAGTAACTTGTCAGGCAACTTCTCTGGAAGCACTTTTAGGTAAATTGGTTCATAGAAGTAGCATCTATTAACTTCTGAAGTGAGGTAATGAGGAACAAAGTCCTCAATGGTGTCAGGTGGATAACTATAGAGTTGCTTGAACTTGAGCCTAAATTTACCCATCAGTTCATTAGTACTGTTATCACCACCTTGCTCTAGCCGACGCAGGGATTCATAGTTGACAGCAACCAAGAGAGAACCTCCTAAAGCAACAAACTCTAGGATTGTTTGAATCTCCTGAAGTGTAAAGCCACAGGTAGGAGCAAGCAAGACTAGGATCTTATATTTTATGCGATCGCCATCATCAATCAGAATTTCACTAGTCAGGGAACCGGGTTCTCCAGAATGAGTCTTTATTTCTGCCGAACTCCAGTTTAATTCACTTTCGAGAACTTGTCTCAATGCACTCTGTTGAGCAGTTTCGCTCTCTCCTGAAGGGGAAGGCAAGCGAAATAACTCTTGATGAGCTTCATCAAATAAAACACTAATCACTCTTCAACTCAAAAATAG
>JAAHHL010000525.1 GCA_010672185.1 Caldora sp. SIO3E6
TCAATGGTTCTCGCAAAAATCCTCGAAGGAGATACGCTCTCGCATTTTTATACCCTCCTTTCTAAAATAAAGTGAGACTGCCCTAGCCCATGGATTACGAACAGAAGCAAATTTGAAGAAAGTGGTGAAAATGTGCCGACATTTGCTGCGTATTTCCGCGTCTGTGATCACATCTATAGTAGGATAATTGTTATTTTTCTCGCCTATATACTTTGCCACGAAGTATGCGTATAATGTATCGCGCACCTGCATAATATTAAGGTGTGGGTATGGAATTAACGCCCTGCCTTTGGGAGCGAATTGGCTACTCATACTTGTGGTTCCTGTTTTCGGCACTGCAATATAGATACTTTGTGTCTCGAAATTAACAGCCTCATTCAATATCAACGGTAATTGCTCATTTTGGGTCGGACTTTGTTCTAACTCTGACATTGCACCTAAAATACTGGAAAACGACTACTTGAGATGATCATTCGGTTAAGCCGGACGACAACGGGTCATGGAACAATTTTTTGGGGACAAGTTGACTGATGATCTTCTCAGTTACTATAGCAGTCCTGTTTGCTATTTGAGAGGGGGAAATTATTATGGTACAAATGAATTTCAGTATAATCACTTAAGTTTGGAGAAGAGTCAATCTTTGTGAATGCCGATGTCAAGGGAGCGGAGGAGCGGAGGAAGAAGAATACAATTTTCCTTAACCCTTGGGTATTTCCATATATAGGGTCTTTTTTAGCCCCCAAAAACCATATATGGGAGTTGACAAAATGCACCACCCTTTAACTTGTCACCATTGCCACCTCCCTCACCTCCACCATCGACTAACATCCTTCACCGCTTTCACCGTTTCTCTTAGGGCTTCAACACCTCCCAATTTGATGATTACAGGAGCTAAATGAGGAAGAGCTTCAAGAAATTTGGGGCGGGTTAAAATGGCTAAAGTTTGAAGAATTTTTTGCCAAAGAGGATCATCAATCGACAAAAAAGTTAACCTTTCAATGAAGTCCTGTAAGGCTACAAGTCGGTTGGATTCATTCCCAATAGCTCCGACAGCTTCTAGGGCTTGGGGTAACAAACTTTGAGGTAAGTGGGGTGCTAATTGCTGTAAGATATAGGCTCGCTTGGCTTCATCCCCAATAGCTCCAACAGCTTCTAGGGCTTGGGGTAACACTTCTAACACTTCTGGTAAGTGGGGGGCTAATCCCACTAAAGCTTTGGCTCGGTAGTATTCATCCCTAATAGCTCTGGCAGCTTCTAGGGCTTCGCGTAACACTTCTGGTGAGTGAGGTGCTAATCTGACTAAGGCGATCGCTCGATTGGATTCATCCCCAATGGCTCTGGCAGCTAATAGAGCTTCGGATAACAAATTTTTGGGTAAGTGGGGTGCTAATCCTACTAAGGCTCTGGCTCGGTTTCGTTCATCTTCAATAGCTATGGCCGCATCTAGAACTTCCAGTGATAAAGAATCTAGAACTTCCGGTGATAAAGAAGAAGAGGGAAGATACTTAATAATTTTCTCCAAACCCTTTGCTTGACTGTAAGAATGTTTGTTCTGTCTGACATAAGCCAGTGCCTGGGCTGGCTGCCAGATTTCTTGCTTCAGTAATGCTGCCATTAGCTCTGGAGCAATATTGTCTGCCAAGCTATTAAGTGAGGTAAATATCAGCGCATACCGACACTGTAAACTAATCGATTCTGTTCTATTGGCTGTAAGATTAGCTTCTGCTATTGCCCAAGCTCTCGATATATCCTTAACAAAATTAGCAGTTTTACCTTGTTGATCACATTGCCAATACCAGCCGTTGTAACCCTCTGGAGTTTCTTCTTGCAAGAGTTGGTGAATCTCTTCGATATTTTGGGCTTTCTCCAGATGCCAGATTAACCGGCTATAGATATAACCATCATCAGTTAAGGTATGCCACAATCCATTTGTTGTCTGTTGGCGATAACGTGCTAATAATTGCTGATACGGTGGATTTACCGATTCCTCCTAAACCGTAGATAGCACTAATGACTAAGGTTCCGGTTTTGGCTGTTGCTTCTCCTAATAGGTGTTGTTTTAGTTTTTGGCTGATTTGGGGACGATCGACATAGTAAGGTGGTAGGGATGGTGCTTGAAAAATGCGCTTTTTGGGTTTGGAATGGGAAGCTATTTGAGCAATCAAGTCTAACAATCCACAAAGAGATTGTCCTTCTTGTTGACTAGCTAATTTAATGACATCCATAGCTTTTTGAGCTTGCGTCCCATTCATTGGCAGTTGAGACTCATCAACACCATAGCGGAAAATCACCTCATTAAATTGAGTGGGTAGGAGGTTTTTGAGCGGATATTTTTCCAGGCTTTATATATAAACGTAAACCTTCGCCATTATGAAATAATAATAGCACAAAGTAATAGCGATCGCACTCTAGTCTAAACTCCAGTTATTAAGCATATTTTGGTGCTGATCGCTTATTCCCAACAAACATCGGTAATTGTAAAGCGATCGCACCCATCTCTAATACTAATCAAACAATAGGACTAATAAAATCCTCTGGATCTAAGGGCATATTATTCCGCCGAATTTCAAAATGTAGGTGTGGTCCTGTTGAACGACCAGTATTACCCATCGTACCAATACGCTGACCCCTGGTCACCTGCTCACCGCTGCTGACTTCTACAGTTTGGAAGTGAGCATAAATAGTTAATAAGCCGAGAGCAGGATGATCGATATAGACAACATTACCAAAACCACCTCCACAACGAGGAAAACCTTCTCGGCAACTGTTAACCACAAAAGTAACTGTGCCATCGGCAACTGCATAAATGGGTGTGCCTCTGTCTGCACCAATGTCCACTCCATTGTGATTGGGACGATTGGGGGATCTGAAGGCACTGGTTTTGAAGCCCCCACGCACCGGCTTAACAAATTGAGTACCAATGAGAACCCTAATCATCTCTGGTGCAAAATCTAGGGAATTGCCCTCTGCCGCCATACCTTCGGCAATAATCTCCCTTTCTCCCCCTGTCTTAAATACTACCGGAGCTGACCACTGACCATCAATGACCTTAACTGTACTCAAGGGGAAACTAGTGCTACTAAAAGGAGTATACAAACTAACCGTAGCGACCTCATCGGAGGCAGTTCCTGCTACAGTAAACGCTTGGTCTACTTCAAATTCATCACCATCTTGGGGTTGAGTAATATTAACTGACGGTTCAATATCGTCATCAGGAGGTTTAGGGACACCAATTCCAGACGATTCATAAAGCCGTTTGAGAATAGATAGAATTTTAGTGCCATAGTCTGGATCGGTAGCCCAACGTCCGCTTAAGTCGTTGACGGTGGGAGCAACTCCTCGGGTAACTAACTCAAAACGAGGGTCTACAATTGGCGGCTTGGCAATGGGGTCGGTACTGGCGTAAGCTTTCAGGTGTTGAATCTGGGCTTTAACTCCTATTCGAGCATTAGGGAAAAAGGCTCCATTGGCGCCTCCACCAATTGCTCCGATACCAGAAAAATTATTTTGGCTGGGGTCTACATCGCCACCAAACCGGAGAAAGTTGGTTTCCAGACACATTTGACAAAAAGCAATGTCATGATTAACTCCCTCGTCGGTAGCTTCTTCGATATAAATTTTGGGTAAATCAGGAAACTTGCTGACAAAGTTGCCCTGATTATTAGCACGCAAGAAACGGTTGAGATCAGCTTCTTTTGCCTTCCCATTGCTCATAATTTGATCAATCGGCTTCTGTGGGGAGGCGTTGAGTATCACAGTCCGAGTCGTAGCATTCCAACTAATGGTGACATCAAATTGCTGTAGATCAACGGCTTTAACGTAGACAACACCACCTTGGCTAACTCGCCGAATATCAGCTCCTCGGGGGAGCTCAATGCCTAAACCATCTACTAGGTCAACAGGAACATAGGAATTACTATTAACCAGAATACCCTTGTCTGGATAAGGCTCTCCATTGAGTTCAATATCAATGTTGGGGAAAATTGATACAGTTCCTCCACTCCTGAGAGTTTCTATATCCCTGAAAGCAATTAGTCCTTCCGCAATGCCTTGAGCAAACTCGCGACGTTTATTTTGTAATAGAAGCAAATCTGGAAGATTGTCCAGAAAACACAACTCCAATAGTAGAGAAGGTATTCGGATTCGGCGAATGAAGCCCAAAATACCAACAAAGGTAGCGGTGTCTGGCTTTGCTCCCCGGCTACTCAGTTCCGGTACTTCTTGCAGTAGGCTATCTAATATAAGTTGTGCATCCCCTCGGCGTTCATTATTACCATCAATATAAAAACACTCTGCCCCTCTTACTTGACCATTAGCGGCATTGCCGTGGATTTCCAGTGCGACATCCCCCGCTACCGAACGGGCATTAATCCAGCTAATGGTAGGCCCCAGGTTAATAGTATCAGGCACAGAAAGAAAATCTCTTCCTGATTGCAAACCTCGTGATTCGAGTTCCTCTATTATCAAGTCACGGGTTTGGATCATCTCTTCTGCTTCTGTCGTCCCTAGAGCAGAGGAAGCCCCAGGATCTTGAAAATAGTGACCCGCTGAAATAAAGATTTTTCCCATCTGATTGGCCAACAAAACTGCTATAGATCATACTCGTGTTGTCATCCCCCTAGCTAGGGGTTCATACCCTTTAATGTAGCAATAGGGAATCAGAAGAGGAAGTAAGGAGACAAAAGCTGAAAACAAGAGAAAAAGGGAGAGCAAGCTGATTTTTTCTGAGTTTTGGGGAACCTTGAACACTCTTGTCTGTTCCCTTTATATATATGATTATCTCTGCTCAGTGGGCAATTTATCCGAAGGTCGTTGCTCACTGAGCAATTATTTCTCCCTTAATACACTAGACAAAAAAACAATCTTGGGTATTTTGTCAAAAAATCAAGACCAAAGATTGTTAATCTAAGTACAATCACTAATTACTCATCACAAAATAATGACTGAAGCAACCACAGTTCGTCCTAGTAGTACTGCTACAAGCACAACACAGGCAATTTACTATCAAGTAGCAATGCCTCAACCGGAGTCTCACCTGTTTGAGGTAACCCTGCAAGTACAAGGCTGGCAACCAGGGGTGCTAGATTTGAAAATGCCGGTTTGGACTCCTGGCTCCTACCTGGTTAGGGAATATGCAAAACATCTGCACAATTTTTCTGCTAATGCTAATGACACCAAGCAGCCTTTGCCTTGGCACAAAGTGAGTAAAAATCACTGGCAGGTTGAGACAGGGCAAACTTCAGCAATTACAGTACGCTACCGCATATTTGCCAATGAATTAACCGTGCGGACAAATCATCTAGATGCTACCCACGGTTATTTCAATGGTGCTGCTTTGTTCTTTTTTATACCCGGTTGGGAGCAACAGCGAATTTGGGTAACTATAGCACCAGGGCAACCGGATTGGCGCGTCACCACATCTTTACCACCAGTATCAGGAAAAAGCAATACCTTTGAAGCGGTAGATTTTGATACCTTGGTGGATAGCCCCTTTGAAATTGGTAGGCAACAGTTATATGACTTTGAGGTACTGGGAAAATCTCATCAACTGGCAATCTGGGGAAGAGGTAATGCTAGCCCAGAAAAAATTATTGCCGACACGAAGAAAATCATTGAAGTGGAAGCTCAGCTGA
>JAAHHL010000526.1 GCA_010672185.1 Caldora sp. SIO3E6
CTCCAGGGTTAACTCCTGTTGGCTATTACCCGCAGTTTGAGCAAAAAATCCCTCTGCACCACTATTGGTGATGGTATTATTCCTAACTATACTGATACCACTGAGATTAGCCAGATTAATACCTTGTTGACCACTACCGCTAATGGTATTGTTCTCCAGGGTTAACTCCTGTTGGCTATTACCCGCAGTTTGAGCAGAAATCCCTGCACCACCACTATTGGTGATGGTATTATTCCTAACTATACTAATACCACTGAGATTAGCCAGATTAATGCCTTGTTGACCACTGCCACTAATGGTATTGTTCTCCAAGGTTAACTGTTGTTGGCTATTCGCAGCTTGAGCAAAAATCCCTGCACCACCACTATTGGTAATCTGATTATTCCTGACAATACTAATACCACTGAGATTAGCCAGATTAATGCCTTGTTGACCACTGCCACTAATGGTATTGTTCTCCAAGGTTAATTGCTGTTGGCTATTCGCAGTTTGAGCAAAAATCCCTGCACCACCACTATCGGTAATCTGATTATTCCTAATTATATTAGTACCATCGATATTAACCAGATTAATCCCTTGCCCAGTAGCATTGGTAATCTGATTATCTCTAACCGTGAAATTCTGGATATTGGCTCCTTCAATACCATTACCCTCAACATTAGCGAGCGCAAAACCTGAGAGAATGGTATTGTTCCCTAAGGTGACGGTGTCGGTGACTGTTGGTAAATTACCACTACCAGATAAGGGAAGCTGCACATTGATCACTCCCGTATCAAATACTGACACTCCCGTAAGATTATTGAAGGAAGCAGTAATTTGCTGTATTGGTGCTGTAGATAATACCGATACTCCATCGGGAATGGTAAAAGCGGGAATTCCTAAATTTTCCCCAAACTGCACATAAACGATATTTCCTGATTGGGCAACATCTATGGCAGACTGTACTTGTCCAAAAGGATTTTCAAAAGTGCCATCCCCAACTACCGTACCCAAGCTGACATGATGGAAGAAGTAGGGTTGGTTAGTATCGGGATTAGTTGCAGTTAAGGTAAGATTCTCTACAAATAACTCCGATTCCCATTGCTCATCAATAGTAATTTGTTGTTGGCGGGTAACTGATTCCCCTAACCGCGCTAGTACTTGTTCCGACTTTCTCGGAGAAGTACGATTACCAGGGAAACTGCCTCCAATACTAAAAACTACATTAGTACCAAAAGTCCCATCATTTTGCACCGATAAACCCAACCTTAGGTTATCATGGGGGCGAGCTTCTAACCGGGTTCGCCAACCGAGGATACTATCACTCTCTGCGGCATCATAATAGTAACCTCCAACATAACCCCGCAGCTCCCCCGTCTTCCCTAAATCAATAATCTTTACCCCTGCTTCTACATCCAACCCCGTCATTGCCGCTTCCCACAGCCTAGTTTCCCGACGTTCCCGACTGCCTGACATTACCAAAAAGTTGCCTTGGAAGAAGGGATTGCTGAAAACTGGGGTAGTTTGGGAAATATTCTCTGCTACCAGCTGACGAGTATCGCCAATTGGGATGTAGAAATTGGTGCGAAAATCCCAGTATTCTCCCAGACTTTCCCAGCCAGCACCCAGTTGATGAAAACTGCTGCTATCCGTATTGCGGCTATCGTAGGCGAGGTAGCCACCGAAAATCCGCTTGCGATCGAAATCATAGAAACGATGTCCTAAAATTAGATTACTGCTGATGTTGGTATCGTTATCTAGCAGTAGTCTACCTTCGAGGAATGTCAGATTTTTCCCAGGATTTTGTCCTAGGGGAATAAAAGCTTCAAACCGACCAAAACCATCGTGACTAGCACCAGAAGTAGTATAACCTACTCCGAAGTTCGGCAAGATTCTCAGGTCATCAGCAGTACCAGTAGTGGAGGGTAATTCCTCATTGCTGTCGGTGTCAGTTAGTTGAGCAAAGGCAGGGGGAATTTTTCCCCACAACAGTAACAAAGCCCAAACAATCAGACTTAATAAGTATTTCATTAGATTGATTTGGTAAAGAGAGTCTTTAAGTCTCCTTACATCAACCCAGATACCCAATCAGTAAATTTGATTGGCTCTTCTAGACTAAGGAGGAAAGTATAATGATTATTTCTCTTATTAAAAAGCTATAAAAATGAAAGCTGTTCCCAATTCCCAATTCCCAATTCCCTAATACCTATTCCTTCGCCAAAGAGTAAAACTTAAAAGTAAGATAATACCGACTGAAGTTGTGTGGATTACCATACCAGTCATACCCTGTAATTTCATTGCCAACCAATTAGAAAGTAAAGCAATTGTCCACAGGATAAGAGCAGCATGACGCTGAGATAAACCCCAGTCTAGTAAACGGTGGTGTAGGTGATCTTTACCAGGGGTAGTGAGAGGATTTTTCCCTACCATCAACCGCCGCACAAATACTTGGGTAGTATCCAGTACCGGCAAGAGCAAAAATAGCACTGGAGGTACTAGGGCAAAGATGGTGGTTACTTTCAGATGACCTAAAATGCTGGTAGCAGCTAGCAGATAGCCGAAGAAGTAAGCTCCTGCATCTCCCATAATAATTCGGGAGGGGTGAAAATTGTGCCGCAAAAAACCCAGTGCCGCACCTCCCAAGGCTGCCAGAAGCAAAGTAGCTGCGGCACGGGAGGGAAATTGGGCAGAAACAGCTAAGAGACTCATGGCAGTAATAAAGCTAACTCCCCCCGCCAAGCCATCCATCCCATCCATGAGGTTAATGGCATTGGTAATTCCCACTACCCACAACACCGTCAGTAAAGTAGAGAATAGTGAGTCCAAAGGAGTGCCAAAACTAGCCTCAATACCAGTACCACTAGCAACTAGCAACAGTGCTGTGATAATCTGTGTTAACAAGCGAAACATCGGAGGCAGACCAAACTGGTCATCAATAAACCCTACTAGTACTAGGATGGAACCCCCTAGTAGGATGGTTAGTACCTGAGCCAATACAGCTTCGAGTACAATTGGTCTCAACAAGGTTGCCAGCACTAAAGCAGCAACTACCCCCGCGTAGATGGTTAATCCTCCGACATTAGGTAAAGGTTCCTTATTAAGTCGGCGCGAGTTAGGCTGATCCGCCCAACCCACCTGTAAAGCAAAGGAACGTACTGCGGGAATAAAACGCCAAGTTACTCCCCAAGCTAAACCAAAAGTTAAGATAACCGCTAGCCAGCCGCTGCCACTGGGGTCGGCAATACCGATAGACTGAAGGAAGTTGTACATTTTATCTCCCAATTCACCGCAAGCAGCGGGAAGCCAATTCCTGCCAAGGATGGGAGGGATAGCTACCCACCACGCAAGTCATTTGTTATTGGTCATTAGTACAAAAGACTCTCTGACTCTCTCAACAGTACAGCAATTAATCTGTTAAAGCGATTGCTGGTAAAAAATGTATCTGTAGTAGGGTATTATATACCCAACGGGGATGCTAAGCTTAGAGCAAAGCTTAACGCACCGTTACTAGATTTTCATTTTCTATAATTTGCTGTTAATCCAGATTTGCCTGTACTGATCTTATCTACTGTTGAAAGTTACATCTGTCCGGGTTTTTTGAGCAGGTTGCTCTGCTGGGAAAGAACTGGGAAGTTCAGGCATGAGCGCTCATTCTTTAGTTTGTAGTTCTCCGGAAAAGAACCCCGACTTCTTAAAGAAGTCGGGGTTCTGGGCGCGATAGCTTGATGCATCAAGCGTAAAGAGTCATATCAATTCCGGCTACATTCAACTACTGCTTAATTTCAAACCTATATGGTCCGAAACCTCCAACTTGCAAATCCTGCTTATTGGGTTCTGCCTGTAGCTGAGGACCATCTGCCCTGACTGCCTTAACTTCCCAGTCAAATTGTTGAGAGGATTGAGGATTATCAGAAACCACAACAAACTTACCATCCTTGATCTTCTCACCATCGATAGACTTAATAGCAATGCGATCAAAGCCATCGATGTTAGTCAAGATAATCGTTCTTTGCTCCTTCCGGGTGAATGCCTCGAAATAAGGCGGTAGAGAGATCGTTGCCTTGCCCTCGCAAAGCTGGGATGTGCCACGATAGTAAACTGCTCCCTCTGGTCCTTCAAGAGTGGCGTGAACAATGTACTTAGCTTCATCTAAGGGGTGCTCAACGATAAACGTCTTAAAGACATTAGCTGAAGAGTTCCAAATCTGGATTGCTCGATCAGTATCACCGAAGTTTGCCTTATCGTACTTGAAGGCGAAAACTCCTGCATCACCACCCGTACCTAAACCTTGAATACTGGCAGCATCACCACCAATTGCGTTCTTGCCGGAAACAACTCCATCGACCTTTACATCACCATTAAAGCTTGCAGCATCACTCATAATTTTACTCCACCAGAAATGCGATTGCTTTTGGTATCAGCTTGCACTGACCGCTATTCAACGTACCATAACCAGACTGAAGTGCGATCGCGGATTAAGTAATCTTCGCAAATCTCAACAAGGAAATGGAGAATTGGGAATTGGGAATTGGGAATTGGGAATTGGGAATTGGGAATTGGGAATTGGGAATTGGGAATTGGGAATTGGGAATTGGGAATTGGATAAAATTCCACGCTAAGTGTCCAAAAATTATAAGTTCTCTCTTCTCCCTCAACTCCTCAACTCCTCCGCTCCTCCGCTCCTCCGCTCCCCCATCTCCTCCGCTCCTCCGCTCCTCCGCTCCTCCGCTCCTCCGCTCCTCCGCTCCTCCGCTCCTCCGCTCCTCCGCTCCCTCAGCTCCCTCAGCTCCCTCCTGCCTCCTATTTCGGCAAAAGCTCTAATCGATAACGATAAAGAGCTACTGGTTTCTCCAAAGCTTGAAAATAATCGGCATCTTGAGGGGAAAGGTATACTGCTGTTATTTGGTCAGCCTCAATTGCTAAATTAGGAGAGCGTAGTAGTTGATAGCTGGTTGTTGTTTCTACTTGGTTGAAATAAGGTTGGGATGAACCACGAAAAATTTGCTGGGAAACTTCTGTGGCAATAAACTGCTCAGAATTAGGGGTTTCGGAAGCTCGACCAGTTACAATTGAAAGCAGTTGACTCCCATTGCGTAGAGAAGTAACTTGGCGATTGGGGTTATCAGGATCGACTTTAACAGAGGTAATTGCGCGATCGCCTAAATAAACTTTGCCAATATTCAAGCCATTAAATTCCCTATCAGCAACTACTCCTGGAGTTGGGAATCGAGTACCCTTGCCTGTAAAGGGCAAAAACCGACTACTAATAACCGATAGCAGTGGTTGCTGGTTGTGAAATCTTACCAGGAAACTAATCGGTTGATTGAGGTAAGAGCGATTACTCTCAAATCCTGGGGTTACTACTTTTGGTGCTAAGGGTGCTACTTGCTCAACTAAGGTACTAGTTACCTGCCAAGTACCTGCCATCCAATCGGGATACACCAAATCCCCTTTAGCCGAGGCAACTGCTGGTTTACTCTCCCAATCGGGAAACGCAGCCAAGCGGTTAGCCAATTGCCCTGCTTGTGCCTCACCACTTACTAATAATAAGACCACAACCAAGCATAATCCCCAAATTACTCTCATAATTGCCACTACCTACTTCCCTCATCACCAATAAGTTCATGCGATCGCTGATAATTTAAATATTGTAG
>JAAHHL010000527.1 GCA_010672185.1 Caldora sp. SIO3E6
TGCCCAGATAAAATTAGTTAGTCCCCTGGGGTCTGGTATATCTTCGTTTTGTTGAGAGATGGCGTTGCTAATCTCACGAGGATTAGGACGGCTTTGTCCTGCTGGAGTAGAAAAGCCATCAGCGTACCCTAAAGGCGCAATATCCAACAATGCACTATCGGCAGCACCGTAATCTGGATTGCTTTGGTTATTACCAGTGCCATCAATAGACTGTTCTTCAAAAACACTATTTTGAAAGGGATCGTTTTGAATGAGTGTGTCCATATACGATTGCGAAAGGATTATAGCTATCACTAAGCCAATCAATTCCCTAGTCTTCAGCTTGGGTGTTCATCTGGCTCAGTTTTGTCATGTTCAGCTTCTGGTGGAATGGGTGTCTCGCCTGTTCAAAAGATGCAATTTAATGGGTCGCCGCTTATTATTTGACTTTTTCTGTGCTATACTCAAACTTGCCTAGATTCCTTAAGCAAAGTAGAACAAAAAAAGTATTTGTCTCAGGCATTTCGTGAAATGGCATGAGCAACTACTCAAGTGGTGACAGTAGTGAGTTCTACTGCCATACTGTGAATAATTCATACCAAATCCGCTTCTATAGTCCAGTTTTAGCCCCAATGTCAAAATCGTGGCTAAACTAAGAAACTCTGTTTTGGCAGATACCACTTATCCAAGGGATATGACACCCGGAGTTGGTATCACTATTTAGTCAGCAATCTATTAATCTAAGGATTTTGCTGCTCAACCGGGCTATCCTTACAAAACTTTACAAAATACTGTTGTTTGTTATTTGTTGTTGGTTGTTAGTTGTTTGTCAGAAAACCAACAACTAACAACTGGCTAATCTTCTCATCCTCTCTTTTTCAATACTGTTCGGTTAAGCTCAAATCCCTCTCCCTCAGCTTTCTTACCTCCCACAGGGTGAACGAAATTTTGGGTGGGATTTCTTGAGCGTTGTATCCAAAAATTATCAGTTCTCTCTTCTTCCTCCGCTCCTCTGCTCCTCCGCTCCTCTGCTCCTCTGCTCCTCTGCTCCTCTGCTCCTCCACTCCTCCGCTCCTCTGCTCCTCCACTCCTCCGCTCCTCTGCTCCTCTGCTCCTCCGCTCCTCTGCTCCTCCGCTCCTCCGCTCCTCCGCTCCTCTGCTCCCCACCCTTTTTTTCGCTCACCCCCTCCCACACCTCCCACACCTCCCACACTCCCCACACTCTCTTAACCGAGCAGTATTGCCCTCTTTTTTCCTACACCCTACACCCTACACCCCAAACCCCGCCTACTTTCAAAGCTGTTTGTCACTCCCTTAGACAGTGAGCACTCCGTTGCGATCGCTAGGGAATCTGCCCTAAAATTTTTCTCAAACTTCAAAGGAATTTTATGGAAGGGCGGTTTGTCAGAACACTAGTTCTATTCATTGTGCTCACAGTTGTCTTTGGTGTACTAGAAAAGTTTTGGCCTAGTATTCCTAATCAGCGTAAATGGAGACAAGGTGTCTGGCTTGACACCTTCTATTGGTTTTTCACCCCAATGGTGATTCAGGTGCTGAGTATAATTGCGATCGCGCTAGTGCTCTTGCCATTTTACCTACTCCTGGAGCGTTCTCTTGCCTGGGAGAGTATTTTGGCAGGTTATGGAGCATTTGGCCAGTTACCTCTTTGGTTGCAAGGTCTAATTGCGATTGTCGTTGGAGACTTTATCGGTTACTGGACTCACCGGTGGCATCATACTAGCCAACTCTGGGACTACCATGCTATCCATCACAGTTCCAAGACAATAGATTGGCTAACTGCTGTTCGTCTGCATCCAGTTAACGATATTATCTCACGAGTGATGCAAGCTTCTCCCCTGATGCTCCTAGGTCTTTCACCGATAGCAGTTGAATTATATACGCCTTTGTTATCGGCCTACGTTGCATTTATTCATGCTAATGTTTCCTGGACTTACGGACCATTCCGTTATCTGCTAGCTAGTCCTGCCTTTCACCGTTGGCACCATACAATGGATCAAGAAGGGTGGGGTAAGAACTTTGCTGGACTGTTTCCCATTTATGATGTGATGTTTGGTACATTTTATCTGCCTTCTAGACAGCCGAAAAACTTCGGACTCTATAATGAGGAGATAACGGAAAGCTTTGTTGGTCATTTCCTTCATCCTTTCCGTCACTGGAAATTTACCAAGAAATGGCTAGTGCAGCGCGGCGGAAATCACTCTTGAAAGAGACGCGGGGACGCGGAGACGCGGGGACGCGGGGACGGGTCGAGAGGAATTTTCATGCATGGTGGTGAAAAAAATTTTTTTCATTGGGACTACCTAGGGTCTGCTTCAGGAAGTCATTAGCTATCAGTTTTTAGCTTTCAGCCGTCAGCTTTCAGCTTTCAGCTTGAAGATTACCCAGGGATTTTCCACAACAATGACAGCTTTTTGAGCCCATTTGATACATTTCCTTGTACAAGACTTGGCTTATTAACAGATGAAAGCCTTGTCTGGTATAGCTTGCACACTAATTCTCCAAGCCCTACCTAGCTGCCCTAGCTTGAAAATTGGGAATAGTATAGTTAGTATTCAGCTATCAGCCAAAAAGCCGATAGCTGAATACTATTATTATCAATTATCCATTATCCATTATCCATTATCCATTATTGGAAGAGCGTAGAATCCTAATTGATTGGCAACTGGACGCTGACGCATGGGAAGTTTGGTGTGAATCGGAGCATTTAAGACAGTAGGTTGTTTTGAAATTGCTGTTACCAGGGTTTTTGAACCACCACCATCCAAGTTTAATGCGGAATCAGCACCCAATTCTCGCAGCATTGTTGTTAGCTCAGGGATTGTAGCTCCTTCGCTATACAATGGTTGCTTACCATCGATTACCATTAGCCAAAGTTTCTGACCTTCAGCATCAGTACCCACTGCTACACGAGGGTAAGGTTTATCCTCACTTTTCCCTGCATCTAAATTCAAGCCTACAGGATTACCACGTTCAATTAAGACACTGTTACCTGCCACAGCCTGAACAGTACCTTGAGGACAATCTCCACTACTTTCGATTTGAGCACGACTGTTGGCATTAAAGCATAATACTGGCCAATTGGGCTGAGGTGGAGAGTAACTTGTGCCATTAGCGATCGCTTGTCCTACCACATTAGCGCGATCGCCACTTTTCGGATAGTAGTTCCAAGGGGATATTTCACGGAATGGATAAAAGAAGCTGCCATTGATGGCCAATTGTAACTGAAACTCTCTTAAAAACTCTGTGGTTGTCCTTGCTTGGACTTCTGTATTGTCAGGAGTTGCTTTGCCCGGTGTTACCAATACTCTTACTCCCGGTGCTGTTAAGTCAATGGTAACAATATGGAGCACTAGAGGACGGGGTAGGTCGCGCACTTCCCGTCTGTAAATAATACCTTGAAATAGGGTTCGTTGTTGAGGTGTTCGGGGTGGACGTGATAGATGTAGCCCGCTGTAAAGCACTAAAGGCAAGGCTAATAAACAAGTGGTTGTAGCTTTTAATATTTGCTTTGGATGCATTAAAATCTTACTCTACATCCCTACGGATGAGCGAAAAAAAGTGTGGGGAGTGTGGGGAGTGTGGGGAGATAGAGATACAAGGGAGAACTTATGATTGTTTGAACAGTGGGCTATAAATCCCACGCACAATTTCGTTCATCCCATCCCTACATAAAGAGTGATATCTTAATATGTAGGCGCACACCTTTCCTATCATGAAGTAATAGTAACAAAAAATAACGACAATCGCAACCAACCTATGGAACCAATCCCCAAACAGCTTATTCCTTTATTGCTAATTGCAGGAGTAGTTGCTTGGTTAGCAGTAAATGCTTTTTCCTCAATGATTTTTGGTTCCTTGGGTACGACGGCAGCAGATCCAGCTTGGTCATATGTTGTCGCTTTAGGTATTAGCTTAGCGATCGCTGGAGCTTCTTGTGGAATTAGAGTAAAGATTGGCAGCAAGTCTATGGTGGGGCGTTTCGTTACAACTATATCTGGGACTGCTTCCAGTGCTTTGTTGGGTTTTTACTACGGGGGAACGATCACCAACAATAATCCTCAAATAGCGATCGCAAGTGCAGTTTTCGGAGGAATAGTAATTGCGTCCGCGATTATCTTTGTTCGTCGTAAATTTGTCGCCGTTGCAGTCACAGTTGTGGGGACAGTTGCTAGCTATGGGTTTGCTTTCTTCGTTGCTAGTATTGCGATCGCTTATTTAAGTGTACAAAAGTTCCTGGCAGGAGTTATTTGGGGTAGTTTATCTGTTGGTTATATTTGGTTGACGATAAATTCTCTGACTCTGTTGGTCAGAGAATTAAGAGAGGGTTGAGGTAGACGCGGAGAGAGAGTTTATCCATCATTTGTTGATTGACAGAGTAGTAACGCTATAATGCTGTATCGTATGAGTCATGGTAGGAGTTCCCAGCCAGCATCTTCAATTGGCTCAACAATATCGTCTAAAATAGTTACCCCTCCCTTCAGGCAACCAAATAAGGATTCCGTTGAGTGTTGAGATGGTTCCAGGGTAGATTGCTGGACAAGTTGTTGGGTTTGGAAATTTTCCAAGACATGGGTCACAAATTCATCTGGACTTTTATAGGAGCCCTGTTTTACTTGGGCTTGGATAAAGCTATCCAGTCGCTCGGGTACAGATATTTGCATGGTATTAATTGGATAATGTTGTATTATAGGAATAGTATCCTAAAAAACTAAGCGGTAAAGGCAAATGTAGTTCCTCGCCTCAATCAAATGCACTTCAAGAGACCTTAGGTGAAAGCATCTGAGACAAAATGATGTTGCAGCTTGGCTAATCCACCAGAGAAAAAAGATTAAAAAGCTTACCGTAGTATAAGCATTATTCTCTCCTACTTCCTGTTCCCCTCCTTGGAGGGGTTAGGGCGTGTCTTCAAAGTCAAAAATCGGATGTAGGGGCGAAGCATTTGGGCGATAATTCATCGGTAAAACCCAAGTCATACAATCCAAATGCTATGCTGCTACGCACCATGCTACGCAAACGCCCTCCGGCAGTTTGAAAACACGCCCTAGGGGTGGGTTCTGCCTCGGAGCCTTATTACACTAATTGGTCTCCCATCATCGCTTAACTATTTGATTGCCAGGTATCGAGGTAAAAGTCATGGAACAAATCTATAAATATCCCCGTACCCATCACATCCAGGGTTCGCGGTTGCAACCTGGGGATGAAGATTTAAATAGTGTGCCATTTCGTGCTATTCAAAACCAGTATGTAGTGGTTGAAGAAAAAGTTGATGGAGCCAATGCCGCCATTAGTTTTACTGCTAATGGTGTAATTCGCTTGCAAAGTCGGGGACATTATTTAACCGGTGGCACCAGAGAAAAGCACTTTAATCTATTTAAGCAATGGGCACATACCCATGCCGCAGCGTTTTGGGAAGTATTGGGGAGTCGGTTTATTCTGTTTGGAGAGTGGCTCTATGCCAAGCATACAGTATTTTACGATGCCTTACCCCACTACTTTCTAGAGTACGATGTACTGGATCTAGAAAAGCAAGTATTTCTTAGTACTAGTAGTCGTCAGCGGAAACTAGGTGGATTACCCCTAGTTTCCGTACCTATACTATTTTCTGA
>JAAHHL010000528.1 GCA_010672185.1 Caldora sp. SIO3E6
TGGAGCGTGTTCTTTGAGGAAGGCTTTCGTGGATGAATCCAAATCCAACTTGAAATAGATAACTTCTTTGCTGTATACTCAAATACACTCATGATTAAATTCCTGTGTCCGAAAACAGCGAACTGGATCGCCTGTAATTTAACTACAACTAATTACTAGCTCATACCGGAAGCAAGTAGGTAAATTTTCCATTTAATTTCCTCTTAACAGAGGTCGAGTGCCTACTGCTTAGTAAAGCTAAAGTTGTGATTACAGATGTCCCGGTTCAGTATAGTTTAACCCTCTTAAAATTTTTTGAGGGTCAATATGTGCTGCTTTTGTTAGCAGCTCATCTTAAAAATAGGATTTATCTAGGCACGACTAGCCAACAACAGTTATGCCGGAAGAAGGCAAATGCTAATTGATGGTGGCGAGTATAGATACAGTATTTATCAGAATTTTTAAAGGTAAGCTACTCTGTTGGGTCACTACCTGAGGCAATCATTACTTGACGTGAGTAATTCCGTTGGACTTCGGTAAGCCCGGAAGTAATGGTTCAGGAGTAATAACCATTAGGATAACTCATTACAGATATTAGCATAACTCATCATAATCTTAAACGCTACGATAAAAAAGGGTGGGGAGCTGAGGGAGCTGAGGGAGCTGAGGGAGCTGAGGGAGCTGTTAGCGCAGCGGAACGTTAGCGCAGTGGGGCGTAGCCCAGTTCGGGAGAAGAGAGGACTTATCATTTTTGGACACAAAGCTCAAGAAATCCCACCCAAAATTTCGTTGACCCGGAGTAAGCAGACGCGGGGACGCGGAGACAAGGTTTTTTCATTGAGACTTCCTGGAGCCTCCGAGCCTCCGAGGGAAGAGGATTGGGCTTGTTTCTTCCTTGCTATAGCGGCGCAGGTTTGACCCCACACCCCACACCCCACACCCTACACCCTGCGCCGTCAGCCGCTACTAAGAAGCCACCTTCGCAGTTGAGCGTCGGCGTCTACCTCTGACTTTTACCGGTGGCTCTTCCGGATTTTGCAGCAAGAATACTAGTAGTGGACGACTTTGGAGTTCCCGACGAGCTAAGCGCTGGAGGTCTCCCTGAATTTCTCCTTGTAAGCCTGTCCAGTTGATATCCGTTTGTGTACCGTTCAAAGGTTTGGCAAAATCAGTCCAGTGATCGCTCAAAGTTGCTTCAATCGTTCGGATCACCAATTTTTCTAACAGGGACTTTTCTACTCCTGAGACAACACCCCTAAGGTGAATTGCTGGCTTAGCAAGCAGTTTTCCTTCCCAGCTGACTGCTGCTGCGACAGTAACTACACCATTTCCTGCCAGCTGTTGCCGCTCCTTTAACACTTCATGATGAACTACACCAGCTCGATCCACTAACTCAATTCCAGATGGCACTCGGTCTATAACCTTAATACTCTGCTCCGACAATTCTACAATGTCCCCATTATCGGTAACCACCATATTGTCTGCTGATATACCCATAGATTGAGCGGTTTTAGAGTGCTGCACTAGCATTCTATGTTCACCGTGGACTGGCATGAAAAATTTCGGTCGGGTTAGAGCCAGCATCAGCTTATGGTCTTCTTGTGCCCCATGACCAGAAACGTGGATGCCCTGATGGCGTCCATAAATAACATTAGCTCCCTGCATCATCAGCCGATCAATGGTATTGACGACGGCGATGGTATTACCAGGAATGGGATTGGCGGAAAACACGACTGTATCCCCCTCACGGATTTTAATTTGCCGATGTTCCCCTTGGGAAATGCGGGTTAAGGCGGCCAAAGGCTCCCCTTGAGAACCAGTGGTTAGGATCACTACTTTTTCTGGAGGCAGATGTTTGGCAGCATGTAATGGCTCAAATAAATTATCTGGGCATTTAATGTAGCCAAGATTGCGAGCTTGAGCGATAACATTGAGCATAGATCGACCGACAACACAGACAACCCGCTTGTGCTTTTGCGCTAGCTGGAGAATAATATTCAATCGGTGAACTGAAGAGGCAAACGTTGTCACTAGAACTCGCCCAGGTGCTTGGGAGAAAACACGGTCAAGATTGGGATATACAGATTGTTCTGAGGGAGTATGTCCTGGAACTTCAGCGTTGGTGGAATCACTCAGTAGGCACAGAATACCTTTTTCTCCGTATTCCGCTAATCTTTGGAAATCAAAGAATTCTCCATCTACTGGTGTATGGTCAACTTTAAAGTCTCCTGTATGGATAATGACACCAATTGGGGTGCGAATAGCAATAGTGAAGCTATCGGAAATGGAATGAGTGTTACGAATAAATTCTACTTGAAAGTAAGAACCAACTTTGACTTGGTCACGGGGTCCGACGGTTTTTAATACTGTGCGCTCAGCAACACCAGCTTCTTCTAGTTTCCCTTGTAGTAGAGCCATTGCTAGCCGTGGCCCATGAATGACAGGAATATCGAACTGCTTCAGGTGATAAGCAATTCCCCCAATGTGGTCTTCATGACCGTGGGTCACAATCATGCCTTTAATTTTATGACTATTTTCCTGTAAATAAGTCATATCCGGTAGGACAATATTGACCCC
Source organism: Caldora sp. SIO3E6 (assembly GCA_010672185.1). Classification (GTDB taxonomy): domain Bacteria; phylum Cyanobacteriota; class Cyanobacteriia; order Cyanobacteriales; family Coleofasciculaceae; genus Caldora. The sequence goes on from JAAHHL010000528.1 coordinate 2,557, forward strand.
ATGCATATCATCTTTGGGAAAGCCAAGTCCTGCATCTACCAAAATAATTTCGTCTTTAAATTCAAATACACAGGTATTTTTACCAATTTCATGCAAGCCACCTAGAGGAATAATTTTGACAGCAGGTGCAGATTTTTCTTTAGCCATTTGCTTCTTTTGAGGTTAAGGTTTTCATTTAATACAAGGTTTTTAAACCTAGTAAAGGTAAAGTGCAGAAATGCAAGTATAGATTTCAAATCTTACCAAAGTAAACAAAAATATTGCCACTTTTTTTCATCGAAAACAGCAATTTTTAAATTTAATGCTGAAAGCATATTCGGGAAAAATCTAGATTTTCCCCTTTTATAGCACCTAATTGCTAAGGTTCAGAAGGTAATAGAAGATTTGACAATTATTTAGATAACTAAATTTTAATAATAATTCATAGATTATTTACTGGCATTTTTTTGAAAAATTTGCTAATAACAATTACTTAAAACAAGGAAAGTTCCTCTAAAACTAACTCTAACTTTTTTTGTAAATCTGTTGGTAGCTCACATAGGGGCGGGCGACAGGAACCTACCTGCCAACCTTGTAGTTTCAGCGCTACTTTGACAGGGATAGGATTGGCGCTACAGAACAGAACTTTGAATAAAGGAAAAAGCTTGAGATGTATTTCAGTTGCCACACTAGTTTTACCGACTTCATAAGCCTGTATCATTTGTTGGAGCTGAGTACCAACTAAATGGCTAGCAACACTAATAACACCAGTACCACCAAGAGCTAGTATAGCTAGGGTAAAAGAATCGTCTCCAGAGTAGAGAGCAAATTCCGGTGGCGTTAGCCGCCTAATTTCACTGGCTTGGTCAAAGTCACCATTGGCTTGTTTGATGGCTACAATATTAGGGATTTGAGCCAAACGGGCAACTGTCTCCGGCTGAAGATTTTGACCTGTACGACCTGGGACATTATAGAGCACTAAGGGAAGGTCTGGACTTGATTGCGCGATCGCACGAAAATGTTCATATAACCCTGCCTGGGGCGGCTTATTGTAGTAAGGAACAACTTGTAATGTACCATCTATACCTAATTTAGCGGCTTTTTGGGTAGCTGAAATCGCTTCTTGGGTAGAGTTTGAACCAGTACCAGCAATGACCTTAGCTTTGCCTGTTACGGCTTTTTGCACCACCTGAAATAGCTGGTACTCTTCCTCCCAACTAAGGGTAGGAGACTCGCCAGTGGTACCACAGACTACGAGGGTATCCGTACCATTATCAGCTAAATGAGCTGCTAACTGCTCTGCTACCTCATAATTGACACTACCATCTTCCTGAAATGGTGTGATCATTGCTGTCAATACACGTCCAAAATTGACCACCCTCTTTTTACTCCTCATTTGGTCATTGGTCATTAGTCATTGGTTATTAGTTATTCATTTGTGGAGAAACTAACCGCCAATTGTAAGATTTGATGTGCTGCCATAATTTTGTCTTGTCGATCCATAAAAAAAGGTTTTCTTAATGAGAAACAGCTACTGCTGGCGGTTTCAGCCAATTCTTAGCCACTAACAGCTCAGCAATTTGTACGGCATTTAAGGCGGCTCCTTTCCTAATCTGGTCTCCACTCAACCAAAGTTCCAGACTACTAGGGTGAGAAAGGTCTTGACGTATTCTACCTACCAACACTTCATCGCGACCAGAGGCATCAATCGGCATGGGGAAATAATTCGCCTGCCAGTCTTCCACTAATCGTACTCCAGGAGCATTGGCTAACAATTCTTTGGCCTTTGCCACCAGCATTGGTTCATTAAACTCTAGATTAATCGCTTCTGAGTGAGCCCGTAGGACGGGAACCCGTACACAGGTGGCGCTAATCCTTAGCTGGGGAGCTCTGAAAATTTTACGAGTTTCATTAACCATCTTCATCTCTTCCTCGCAATAACCCTGTTCGTTGAGTGGGGAATTATGGGGGAATAGGTTAAAGGCGAGGGGATAAGGAAAACTTTCCGTGGGTGGATCTTCACCCTGCAAAATCGCTTGAGCTTGGATTTTAACTTCTTCCATAGCTCTGGCTCCAGCACCGCTGGCTGACTGATAGGTAGCAGCCACAATACGTTGCACAGGCTGTAATTGATGCAAAGGCCAAACTGCCATCGCCATTAAAATGGTTGTGCAGTTGGGGTTGGCAATGATACCCTGATGGGTTGCTGCTGCCTCGGGATTGACTTCCGGAATTACCAGAGGTACTTGGGGTTCTAAGCGAAAGGCACTGGAATTATCAATGACTACCGCACCTTTTTCTACAGCTGTTGCTGCCCAAGCTTTTGAAGTAGAACCGCCAGCTGAAGCCAGAACCAAATCGACATTGTTGAAAGCATTCTCAGATACTGCCTCCACCAATAGCTCTTCTCCCTGAAAAGAGAGAGTACGTCCCGCAGAGCGAGGTGAGGCCAACAGTTTCAAATTAGCAATAGGGAAGTTTCGGCTTTGCAGTAAATCCCTTAACTCCGTGCCGACTGCCCCCGTCGCCCCTAAAATCGCAACATTAATTTGACTAGACAAAGATGTTTCCTCCACTTAACTCATCGTAGACTTGATCGAGTCAGAACAAATAGTTAATTTTTCTTATTAGTGTTCTCTTCTTTGAGAGTTCTTTTTAATAAACAATATAGAAGCTAGAGGACAGAAGGCAGAGGATTTGATTTGCTTTCTTCCCTCCTTAGTAGTTGTCGAGCGCCATCAGTGCTCTGCTCCTAAGGTACAATCTATTTTAACTACGAAAACATAAGGAACAGCCTAGAGCTTTCGTAAGGTAGTGTCAGCTCAAGATATACTATATGCTTACCGATTATATAGAGATAGCATACCATGAGAATCTAACTTTAACCCTAAAACATAAGACTTCGTCGAGGGAGAGTTAGCCAGTCATTTTTTAGATACTGTTGGTTGCTTAACTGAGGGGTCAAACCCCTCACTCAATTAAAAAACTGGGCTAGTAAGCTTCTTCTCGGCTGTATATCAGTCTCTCTCGATCATCCTCTCCCCTCAATTTCATTATTTTTGAGGA
>JAAHHL010000529.1 GCA_010672185.1 Caldora sp. SIO3E6
TGATAATTTTTGGATACTTAGCTAGGAAATCCCACCCAAAATTTCGTTCACCCCCCCAGCAGTACCATCGATAATAGTGGGCAAATTGCGATTCATCAATGCAAGAATTTTGTTTGCGTAGCATGGTGAGCAAAGCGAGGCAAATTTTGAATTTTGAATTCGCCGTTAGGTGCTCATTACTTCGTATTCCACATTTTTAGCTGTGTCACGGCAGTAGGTTGAACTATGACCTGATAGTCTACAAATTATAGCCTCTCGCTTGAAGGCTCAGCGATCGCTAACGGCTTCAGATCCCCGACTTCTTCAAGGATACTGCTGGCGAATCAGGGGTGTGACCCATCACCTCACGATTTTTCGTTATCCTGCTCAATGTAGAGACGTGCCATGGCGCGTCTCTACAAGATAAATGAGGGGTATGACCCCCCATTCGCCAGTGGTATCCTTGAAGAAGTCGGGGATCTCGGCATCTTGGGGGAACGAAATTTCGCGTGGGATTTCAATTCGACCCGTCCCCGCGTCCCCGCGTCCGGTGCGTCTGCTTATTCTCCCACGCCTTTTTTCGCTCACCCCGGCATCTCGGTTGCTGGTTAAAATTTGAGCAAAGATTAACTTAAGCTACTGCCATCTCGCGAAGATGTCGGCTATGATGTATGGAGCATGAAGTTTCTTTGAGGTTTATCAATATATTGATATCCAAAAATAGTACCATGTATCTTGTAATCATTACAACAAAAATTATCTGAATTAGTGGTTTGCTTGAGTAAAACAATAGTGGCAGTGTTATCAAGAAATTGAGTATCTTGTAAAAGTCAAGTTTTTACCGTAGTAAAAGAGAGTTAGTGGTGAACATTATACCGACAGCAATACCTGAGGTTTTAATTATTGAACCCAGGATATTTGGTGATGACCGTGGTTTTTTCTATGAAAGTTACAACGATAAAGTCTTTAGAGAAAAGACTGGAGTAACAGTTAATTTCGTCCAAGATAATCATTCCCGTTCTACCCAGAATGTCCTGCGGGGCTTGCACTATCAAATTCAACAGGCTCAGGGAAAACTAGTACGGGTTATCTCCGGAGAGGTGTTCGATGTCGCAGTAGATCTCAGAAAAAGTTACCCTACTTTTGGTCAGTGGGTTGGTTGCTTAATTAGCGCCGAAAATAAACGGCAGATTTGGGTGCCACCGGGATTTGCTCACGGCTTTGTCGTTGTCTCAGAAGCAGCAGAATTCTTGTACAAAACTACTGATTACTATGCTCCTCAGTATGAGCGAACCTTGCTGTGGAATGACCCTGATTTAGCCATTGACTGGCCTCTAAGCGGAGAGCCAATGTTATCTGCTAAAGACCAAGCAGGTCAGCCATTAAAGACAGCTGAGGTATACTCATGATACAAATCTTGCTCACAGGCATCACGGGACAACTTGGTCAAGAATTACAACAGACCCTAGCTCCTTTCGGTAACGTGAATGGTTTCAGTCACCAGACTTTAGATTTAACTCAACCGGACAAAATTCGTCAGGTAATTCAGGAAGTCCAACCTGATTTCATTGTCAATGCTGCGGCATACACAGCGGTTGATAAAGCTGAAACTGAAACAGAACTAGCCAATTCGATTAATGGTACTGCCCCCACCATCATGGCAGAGGAAGCTCAGCGGCTGGGAGCTACTTTGATACATGTTTCCACAGATTATGTCTTCAATGGTCAAAAAAATACTCCCTACCTGGAAGAAGATACCCCAGACCCAGTTAATACCTACGGTCAATCTAAGCTATTAGGAGAAGAGGGTATCCAGAAAAATAGCGATCGCTACCTAATTCTCAGGACGGCTTGGGTCTATGGTACTTACGGGAAAGGTAATTTTGTCAAAACCATGCTGAGGCTGGGAGCTGAGCGGGAGGAACTGCGGGTAGTTGTGGATCAAGTGGGCACTCCCTCCTGGACGGGGGATATTGCTCAAGCTATGCTGGGGTTATTGAACAATTTAGTAAAGGAACAAGCAGAAAACTCTCCTCTTACAGGAATCTATCACTTTACTAATAGTGGTGCTATCAGTTGGTATGATTTTGCCGTTGCCATCTTTGAAGAAGCTAAACAACTTGGCATTCCTTTGAAAGTGCAGCGTGTCGTGCCAATTACAACTGCTGAATATCCCACACCGGCCAAGCGTCCTACTTATTCGGTGCTTTCTGGCAAAAAAATATCAGCGGTACTCGGAAAGCATTCTCCCCATTGGCGCTCGGGACTCCGGCAAATGCTTCAACAACTCTACATTTAATAATTATGAAAGCCATTATTCTTTCAGGTGGAAAAGGAACACGCCTACGTCCTTTAACTTATACTGGTGCCAAGCAATTGGTTCCTGTTGCCAACAAACCAATCCTTTGGTACGGAATTGAAGCAATTGTTGCCGCTGGCATTACAGATATCGGCATTATTATTAGTCCCGAAACTGGAGAAGAAGTCAAAACCAAAACCGGCAATGGTGATCAATTTGGAGCCAAAATCAGCTATATCCTTCAGGATAAACCTGCAGGTTTGGCTCATGCAGTCAAAGTTGCCCAACCCTTTCTCGGAGATTCTCCCTTTTTAATGTATCTAGGAGATAACTTAGTTCAAAGTGACCTGCGTCTCTTCTGTGAACAATTTAAAACTCGCAACCTAGATGCCTTAACTCTGTTGTGTCCTGTGGAAAACCCCACTGCCTTTGGAGTTGCTAAGGTGGATGAAGAGGGAAGGGTATTACAGTTAGTAGAAAAACCTAAAGTCCCTCCCTCTAATCTAGCACTAGTGGGAATTTACTTATTTTCTAATGCTGTTCACCACGCTATTGACTCAATCCAACCTTCAGCTCGAGGTGAACTGGAAATTACCGATGCTATTCAATACCTAATCGATCAACCCAAAAAAGTTGAAGCGCGACAACTAGAGGGGTGGTGGTTAGATACAGGTAAAAAAGATGACCTCCTAGAAGCCAACCGGATTATTTTGGATACCTGCCTAGAAGCCGCCGTCGGGGGTGAAGTTGACGAACAAAGCCAAGTTATTGGACGGGTAAAGATTGGTTCTGGTTCTAAAATCATCAATTGTACAATCCGTGGTCCAGTAACTATCGGTAGTGACTGTCATTTAGAAAACTGCTTTATTGGACCTTACAGTAGTGTAGCTAACCAAGTCACCCTAATTGACGCAGACCTAGAGCATAGTGTAATTTTGCAGGGAGCGAAGGTGGTCGGCATTCAGCAAAGAGTTGTTGACAGCGTAGTTGGACAACGAGCTCAGCTGAAGGTTGCCCCCCAACGTCCCAAAGCTTTGCGTTTTATGATTGGTGACGATTCTCAAATTGAGCTAGTTTGATAACGTTACTAATTTACTAGGAGCAGAAATCTACCAAATTGCTAGTAGTCCATGTGCCTATAATGAGTAATCATCATAACCTTGGAGCCATATTTGGCTCAGGTCGCAGTGGGACAACATGGTTAGGAGCAATCATTTCGAGTCATCCAGAAACCTCGTATCGCTTTGAGCCATTTCACTGACGGGGGAAAACTATAGCTACAACCTTTGTCTAGCAATAATTACAGATTCTGAGTAATTGAAAAAAATAGAGACGGCAAAGGCTGATTTGACCTCTAGTCTCAACGATTTTATAGGCTTTGGGGAGGCTACCTGGGTTAGAAAAACTCTGCTCCGGAGAAAAATATGCCTATTTTTGACTCTATCGGTACTCGGTAAAAGCCTTGATATACAGGAGGTTTAGCTATTATTGTCACCCCGTCAGATTTACGCAGGCTGGCTTAAAAATTGGGGTTATCAACAGGACTTGTCGAAATGCATCTTAGTTTAAGACCTAATACCTTAACACTTCATACCTAACATGACATTTTCTACAGCAGAACAACCAATATCTAGAGCACCACGCCGTTTACTAATTACTGGCGGTGCTGGATTTATTGGCTCGAATTTTGTTCACCATTGGTGTGAACAATACCCAAGCGATCGCGTGATTGTACTCGATGCCTTAACCTATGCGGGGAACCGCCAGAATCTGGCAGATTTGGCAGGAAATAACAATTTCCGATTTGTTCAGGGGGATATTTGTAATCGTCCCTTGGTAGAGGCTCTCCTGCGGGAAGAAGCAATAGACACAGTGGCTCACTTTGCTGCGGAATCCCACGTTGATCGTTCTATCCTAGGACCAGATGCTTTTGTCCGCACTAATGTTGTTGGCACTTTTACCCTGTTGGATAGCTTTCGGCAGCATTGGGAGCATCAGGGTTCTCTAGAAAACTTTCGCTTCCTCCATGTTTCCACGGATGAAGTATATGGTAGCCTTGGCCCTGATGATCCTGGATTTAATGAGACTACACCTTATGCTCCCAACAGTCCCTACTCTGCATCCAAAGCTGGCAGTGATCATCTAGCCCGCGCCTACTACCATACCTATGGTATGCCTACTATCATCACCAATTGTTCCAATAATTATGGCCCCTATCATTTCCCAGAAAAATTGATTCCTTTAATGTGTATCAACATTTTGTTAGGCAAATCTTTGCCAGTCTATGGTGATGGACAAAATATTCGAGATTGGTTGTATGTAGGGGATCATTGTTGTGCTTTAGATGTGGTGATTCACAAAGGTCAACCGGGTGAAACCTATAATATTGGTGGCAATAACGAAGTCAAAAATATCGACTTAGTTAATAAATTGTGTGAATTAATGAATGAGTTGGCACCTGAGCTGCCAGTACGTCCATCTCAAGAACTCATTACCTTCGTCAAAGACCGACTAGGACATGACCGACGCTACGCTATTGATGCTACTAAAATTAAAACAGAACTGGGTTGGACACCAGCCGAAACAGTAGAAGGAGGACTACGTCGTACCATTGAATGGTATCTAACTCACCGTGACTGGTGGCAGCCTTTGTTATCAGAAGAGTATCAAGCTTATTACCAGAAAGTTTATGCAAGTGTTGAAAGTTGATGAATAAAATCATTAAACAACTAGTCCAAAAAGTAAAGTTTAAAGTCTTCAAGTTTTCTCAAAAGAATCGCAAAAAATTACGCTTAACAATACTATCAATCCTATTTAGCTTAGGCTTGATATCAGCTTTGAGCTGTACCAATTCACAACCTGTTGATTCCGAGTCAATAGTTAGTGTGAAAAATGATAATCAGCTCAGTCAATATTCTGGTTCTCCTGGTAAACTAACTCTAGGTACAAACCTTAATGGAATTGCAGATTGGTCTACTCAACTTCCTTTTTTGGATGGATTTAAATCTTCAAGGAAATGGATTACTCATTGCCAAAAAGGAGAACCAGGATGCAATGGTTCTTGGAGTACTAAAGAATATGAAAAACTAGACTTAGACGAATATGGCTGGGTTAAATCTTTACCAGCTCCAGAAGACCCTCCAGAATATACTCGTGTAGGAACATTATTGTTTAGGGATGTTGGTCGTTATCCTGGGGGTCAGTATGTCGTTCTTTATGATGGGGAAGGCACTATAGAATACAAATTTGATGCCACCAAAGATGAAGCAGCATCAACTCCAGGGAGAGACGTAATTAATGTCACGCCATCGAAA
>JAAHHL010000053.1 GCA_010672185.1 Caldora sp. SIO3E6
TCTGCTGGCAGGCGAGAGACTAAATACCTTTGAGATAACTGCCTCACTTGCTCATCACTAATCAAACCAAGGCGCAACCAAGCATCTAAACCTTCAAGCAATTCTGGCTGGGAGGTATTAACGGTAACTTCAATGCGGAGGTTTCGGTGGGACATTTTGGGAATTGGGAATTGGGAATTGGGAATTGGGAATTGGGAATTGGGAATTGGGAATTGGGAATTGGGAATTGGGAATTGGGAATTGGGAATTGAGATCAGATCCTCAAGTATTTCATCTATAGATATCGTCAAAATGTAGGTTGGGTGGAACGAAGTGAAACCCAACGAAATATGCTCCTAGGGTAACGCACTGTTACGCTTGTGGTTGTGCCCTGGCGATCGCGTTTTTCCTTATTATAGTCGATCAGCCGAGATCTTCAGAACCCCGACTTCTTGAAGAAATCGGGGTTCTTAGCGATCGCTCAACACTGATAGTGAGCAAAATGCTTCAACTAATTCTTAACTCTTAATTCTTTCTTCTACTAACCCTTGAAATGTTTCAAGAGAATCTACCGTAATTGCCTGTCGAAGTAGAGGAGTCAGAACCGAATCTTCTTGAATTTTATTGAGAGATGCGACTAACTCCTCTGGCACAGAACCAAAGCGTACTTCTAATACCTCCAGAATCGCCTCTCGACTCTTTTGGAGAATGCCTTGTTCAACACCTTGTTCCAATCCCTCTTGACGTGCCCAACGTTCAATTGTGGTTACATATGGCATTTTATTTTCCTCCTCGAAATCTTTAATTTCTCTTTGGAATCCGCTTTGCAATTGATTAGGTAGCGTCATCATCCAGTCGATGAGTCTGAATAGTTCTAATATATCAGACTTTTCATAACCCCTTTGATAAAGTCTTTTAGCTATCCTCAGTTTCTGTTGATAACGACTGTCGGGGTCATTGTGAGTAGCTTGTGTCTCTCGATGAGCACTGACGATAATCGCGAAAGGATTATTGCGACTTTCTAGGGTTTCTATGGAATAGTCCAGCAGCTTAACGATGAGAAACTTGAATGACATGACGCACCCTAGAATTTCACGCCGGTATTCATTGGGTTGCCAAGAAGCTTGTTCATCTGCCAAAACCGCTAAACTCAATACAGGGCGACGATATACATCATAAATACGACTATTGTAAATATACATCCTCTCGGCAAAAACGGATTGCCATTGACTTTGGACTTCGACATGAATCAGAATCCAAGTTTCTGATCCATCTTTTAGCCAAACCTTGACCAATTTATCTGCTTCCCGGCTTCCAGTTTCTGTGTCTCGCACAATTTGTTGGAACTCTTTATCGAGGAATTCATAGCCTCTACTCCAATCAATGGCAGAATGAATCTGGGGGAATAAAAACTGGATAAAAGGGGAGAAGTATAAAGCAATTGCTTCTTTCCACGGTGAATCATATTCAGCACTTTGTTGCGTTTTACTCATGCTTAATTGTGAGAGCTATTTTTGTTGCGCATATCAATAATTGTACCAGATACTGTCTATTAATACTCAATTTTAATGCAATCCAAAGACGGCAGTTGTATTTCTAATTTCTTCTTCGATTTTGTCTTTATTTTGCCTTATTTTACAGAAAAATATGGGAGCTATTACAGTTAAAGTTGTTTTTTAAAATAATCACTTTATCTTTTGCTATAATAAGATAATCAGTTAAAGCAAAGGAGAAGACTGCATGACATTTGAAGAAATGCAAAAAATCATCGAGGACATGTTATCGGTTCAACGAGAACTTCAAGAAAGCTTACTTCAAGTCAAGGAAAGACATGTCAAATTCAAGGAAAGACAAGCCGAATTTGACGTAATTCCAGCAATATTTGAGAACAGACATCTAGAATTTGAGGAAAGACAACTACAATTACTGAAAAGCCAAGAACATCAAAAATTTGTCCTAAAGGAATTGATGCCCAACTATGGATGTTTATCTGACCATTCCCTAAAACAACGAGAAATTATTGATTGCTTGATTACAATTCAAAATTCAAAATTTAAGAGAACAGCTGATTATTAAAAAATTTGTAACTCTTAAGTTCAATTAGTATAACAGGCTTTCAGCTCATTGTGGAACAGGCTTCTAGCCTGTATCAGTGTATCAGTGCTTGTCTATTTTTGTTTATCTCTAGAGAAACAGACTTAACCGCAAGGGGGTCGGGCGTAGCATTTGGATAGGTATATTTGGGTATATGTAGTTAAATTATCGCCCAAATGCTACGCCCCTACTGCTCTTCAATGGTATGTAACTGATTATATCTTGATATTCCCTCTCATCTGCTGCTAAGAAAATCAAGACTAGATCTTCAAGTATTTAATAGACATTATTTACGACCTGGGCTGCTTTTTGTTCTTCTTTTAATTTGAGTAGTCGCAGCACAGCCGGTGGTGGATTTTGATCGTGTTCTTCTTGGGCTTGACGACAGTAATCGAGCCACTGATGAAAATATTTACCTACTGCTTCTTGATTTCGCAAATAGTACAAAATAGTAGCATAAATTTGCTCTAAACTCACCGTAGAAAAGAGCGACTCTATTTCCTCTGGTGATTTACCGTTATGGATATACTCCTTAAGAATATGTTCAATACCCACACGAGTACCTTGAAGACGGATATCGTCAGGTCGATAGAAATGGAAATATTTTTCTAAAGGGTCTCCGAGTTGTTTCATTATCTTTTGTTTTCTTGCGATTGTTCCTGAATATTGATCGCGAGCAAGATGTTTGCGCTACGCGAACGCACTACATTCTTAATTCTTAATTCTTAATTCTTAATTCTTAGTTCTTGGCGTAATTCTTCAGGTGAGTAAGCAAAGATGGGAATACGATATTGACCTAAAATTTCCATAAAGGTGCGTTTGGAAAACCCAGCAAGCTTAGCTGCTTGTCCGAGGGATGCTTTGCCAACTTCGTAAAGCTTAATGGCTAGGAGTAGTTTGGCTTCACTTTCGGACAATCCAAGGGGCAGATTGACTTTTAGTTCTGTGGTACTTGTCATCTTTCAATTCCCGCGATTGCTTTCCTCGGATACATTAGTTGTAGCACGTTAGCACTAGCGATCGCAGAGTTTGTCAAAAATGCGGTTATTGCTAATCACCAATAGCGCTAAACCACCTCCCAACCCCTCCCAGGAGTGGAAGAATAAAAATTCTCAATTCTCAATTCTCAATTCTCAATTCTCTAAGCCTCTGGTGGGTTGACATAGTTGATGAGATAATAATAGCTATCCTAAAATTGAATAGTAGCAGTATCAACACCAAGAGCGATCGCAGAATTGGCTACAAATGTGGTTTTTGGTCATTACCGGTAGCGCTAGGGCGGGTTTTGTTCCCTATATTCGGGTCAAAAGTCAAAAGTGCTAGGGCGGGTTTTGATTGAAGCATTTGGGTCAAATGGGCTAGATTGTCCCTAAACCCGCCCCTACAATATGTGCAATTTAATTCTAAATTCTAAATTCTAAATTCTAAATTCTCTTCATTCCCAATAAAATGGACAAAAACCGCATACAGGCTTACCTGGAACTAATTCAATCGCTGCTGAGTTGCCCTAGTGGGGAAGAAACTCAGACATTGCAGGCGCATCCGGAACTTGTGGAAGCAGAATTGGTGGAGGTGATGATATTCGTGGCTGAGCAGATGGCAGCGGAGGGAGATGCGAATTCAAGTAGGTTGATAAACAATGCAGTTGAGATTGCCTACGGTTTGGGAATGGTAGCAGCAACACCACAGGAATATAGGCAGTTTTTGATGCAGGTGTTACAGGCAATAGGAGAAAGTGGTATCAATCCACAAGTGCTTGCTCCCCTGCTGCAAGCTAACTTGGATAAACTTGATGATGGATTGACGCAAATGGTACAAGCTTGGGCGACAGAGATTTTAGCCAAAGTCGAACCTCAGCACACACCATCTATTGCTTCTATTTTGGGTAGCTTGGGCAATCTCATGCAGGAGTTTCCTTTAGGGAACAAAGCCAGCAATCTGGAAACTGCGATCGCTTTTTACAAAAATACTTTGCAAGTTTACACCTGTGACGCTTTTCCTGTTGAGTGGGCAAGCGCTCAGCAGAATTTGGGAAATTCTTACTTTGATCGGATACGGGGAGATAAGGCTCAGAATTTGGAAGAAGCTATCAAATTTTACATCAATGCCCTGGAAGTTCGTACCCGTGAAGCTTTTCCCGGTTACTGGGCAACAATTAAGAATAACTTAGGAGCTGCCTACCAGGATCGGATTCAGGGAGAAAAGGCTCAGAATTTGGAAGAAGCCATCAAATTTTACATCAATGCCCTGGAAGTTCGTACCCGTGAAGCTTTTCCCGTTGACTGGGCAATGACTCAGTATAATTTGGGAAATGCCTACAGTAATCGAATACGGGGAGAAAAGGCTCAGAATTTAGAAGATGCGATCAAATTTTACTTCAGTGCTCTAGATGTTTACACCCCTGAAGCTTTTCCGGCAGATTGGGCAACTACTCAGCGGGATTTGGGAAATGCCTACAGTAATCGGATACAGGGAGATAGGGCTCAGAATTTAGAAGATGCAATCGCTTCTTACCTAAATGCTCTAGAAGTTTACACCCGTGAAGCTTTTCCTGTTGACTGGGCAGAGACTCAGTATAATTTGGCAATTGCCTACAGTAATCGGATACAGGGAGATAAGGCTCAGAATTTAGAAGATGCGATCGCTTTTTACCTAAATGCTCTAGAAGTTTACACTCGTGAAGCTTTTCCTGTTGACTGGGCAGAGACTCAGTATAATTTGGCAATTGCCTACAGTAATCGGATACAGGGAGATAAGGCTCAGAATTTAGAAGATGCGATCGCTTTTTACCTAAATGCTCTAGAAGTTTACACCCGTGAAGCTTTTCCCATTAAATGGGCAAGCACTCAGCATAACTTAGGAATTGCCTACGATAATCGGATACAGGGAGATAAAGCTCAGAATTTAGAAGATGCAATCTCATTTTGCTTCAATGTTCAAGAAGTTTACACCCGTGACGCTTTTCCTCTTGCTTGGGCAGAGACTCAAAATAACTTGGCTAATGTCTACAATAGTCGGATACAGGGAGATAAAGCTCAGAATTTAGAAGATGCAATCTCATTTTGCTTCAATGCTCTAGATGTTTTTACTCGCGACGCTTTTCCCGTTGAATGGGCAACAATTCAGAATAACTTGGCTAATGCCTACAATAGTCGGATAAGAGGAGATAAGGCTCAGAATCTAGAAGATGCGATCAAATTTTACTTCAATGCTCTAGAAGTTCGCACCCGTGAAGCTTTTCCTGTTGAGTGGGCAAGCACTCAACATAACTTAGGATTTGCCTACGATAATCGGATACGGGGAGACAAGGCTCAGAATCTAGAAGATGCGATCTCATTTTGCTTCAGTGCTCTAGATATTTACACCAGTAAAACTTTTCCTGTTGAGTGGGCAAGCACTCAACATAACTTGGGGCGTGCCTACAGTAATCGGATAAGGGGAGATAAGGCTCAGAATCTAGAAGATGCGATTACTTTTTACTTCAGTGCTCTAGAAGTTCGCACTCGCGAACCTTTTCCTGTTGAGTGGGCAGAGACTCAGAATAACTTAGGGATTGCCTACAATAATCGGATAAGGGGAGATAAGGCTCAGAATCTAGAAGATGCGATTACTTTTTACAAAAAAGCCCTGGAAGTCCGCACTCGTGAAGCTTTTCCCGTTGACTGGGCAAGGACTCAGAATAACTTGGCAGCTACCTACAATAATCGGATACGAGGAGATAAAGCTCAAAATCTCGAAGATGCCATCTCATTTTACAAAAAAGCCCTAGAAGTTCTCACTTGTGAAACTTTTCCCGTTGACTGGGCAAAGATTCAGAATAACTTGGCTAACGTTTCCCAGGATCGGATAAGGGGAGAAAAGGCTCAGAATTTGGAAGATGCGATCACTTTTTACAACAAAGCCTTGGAAGTTTACAATCGCGAGGCTTTTCCCGTTGAACGGGCAAGGACTCAACTTAACTTGGCAACTGCCTACAGTAATCGGATACGGGGAGATAAAGCTCAGAATTTGGAAGATGCGATTACTTTTTACAACAAAGCCTTGGAAGTTTATACCCCTGAAGCTTTTCCTGTTGAGTGGGCAAAGACTCAGAATAACTTAGCAGTTGCTTACGGTGAGCAAATACGGGTAAATAAAGCTCAGAATTTGGAAAAGGCCATCTCATCTTACAAAAATTTCCTAGAAGTTTTCACCCGTAAAGCTTTTCCTTTTGAGTGGGCAACGACTCAAAATAACTTGGGACATGCCTACAAAGATCGGATACAAGGAGATAAGGCTCAGAATTTAGAAGATGCGATCTCATTTTACTTCAAGGCTCTAGAAGTTTATACCCCTGAAGATTTTCCTATTGAATGGGCAAAGACTCAGAATAACTTAGGACTTACTTACCTTTATCGGATACAGGGAGATAAGGCTCAGAATTTGGAACAAGCAATCTCATTTTTGCTCAATGCTCTACAAATTCACACCCGTGAAGTTTTTCCTCAAAACCATACTGTAACCTTATATAATCTAGGACTTGTTTATCGAAATGCTCAACAGTTGACCAAAGCCTACAATAGCTTTGCTGAGGCGATTTCTATGGTAGAATCCCTGCGGGAGGAAATAATGTTTGGTTCCGGAAGAGAAGGAGACAAGCAAAAACTCGCTGAAGAATGGAACCAACTCCACCGCTGTATGGTTGAAGTCTGCTTGGAATTGGATAAACCCATTAAAGCAATGGAATATGTTGAACGTAGCAAAAGTAGAAACCTGGTAGAACTCTTAGCTAACAAAAACCTCTATCCTAAAGTTGATAGCTACCCTAATCTAGAGGTTTACCAAACTCATTGCCAGCAACTCGCACAGCTGCGACGGGAAATCCCGGTGATACAGCGAGAGTTAGAGATATTATTAACGAGAAATCGGGATTCAGAGGAGAAGTACTGGGACAATATCCAGATACAGCGACAAAAGTTAAACCGCTTACAACAGCAGCAGGAGCATCTCTTTGAGGAAATCAATCAACTAGATAGTAGTTTTAGATTTACCCAACAGGTTAAACCAATTCCCCTTAGTGATATCCAAGCCTTGATTGATCAGGATACCGCTATTATCGAATGGTATATTACAGACAATCAGATTGTTACTTTTATCATCACCCGTCAAAATCAATATCCCCAGGTTAAACGATCTTCTCCTGAAGACAGGGAAGCCTTAATCGATTGGACTTTTAATGAGTATTTGGATACTTACGACAATAAAAAAGACCAGTGGGAGACTAAACTAAATGAACTACTAAGCCGATTAGCCCAAATTCTGCATATTGAGGAAATTATTGCTGAACTCCCTCAAGGGTGCAAACAGTTGATTTTAATCCCCCATCTAATTTTACATTTGTTCCCGCTTCATGCATTACCCATTGAAAATACTGGATTGTTACATTTAGGAGATAAGGAGCAAGATACTCGCGATAATACTTACTTACTTGACTTATTTCCCCAAGGAGTTCGCTATGCTCCGAGTTGCCAATTACTGCAACTGAGTCAAAACCAACAGCGTCTTGATTTCAATAAGCTTTTTGCTATCCAAAACCCTACTAGCGATCTAGACTACGCCAACTTAGAAGTGGAGAACATTCTCCCATTGTTTCCTTCCTGCCAAGTTTTAGCTGAACAGGCTGCAACTGAAACAGTGGTGAAGACTAATCAAGAAATGCTAGAGAGTCACTGTCATCATTTTTCTTGTCATGGTCAGTTTAGTCCAAGATCGCCCCTAGAATCAGCACTGATTCTCGCCAAAGATAAGAGCTCAGAAGCTGGACAACTCACTTTAGCCGAAATCTTTGGACTAAGTCTCAATCAATGCCGCCTTGTCACACTCTCTGCTTGTGAAACAGGCATTATTCCAGTTGTAGGTAGTACTTCTGATGAGTACAGAAGTGATGAATACATTAGTTTGCCCAGTGGTTTTCTCTATGCAGGGAGTCCTAGCGTTGTCAGTAGCCTCTGGAGTGTAAATGAATTTCCTACTGCTTTCTTAATGATTAAATTTTATCAAAACCTATGTCAGCTTCCAACGAAAGAGACAGGTGCAGTTGCGGTTGCCCTCAACCAAGCTCAAACCTGGCTGCGGGATGTTACAAAAGAAGAATTAGAAGAGTGGACAAACCATCTCTCCCTGACTCCCACTCAAGAAGATGCCTTATTCGATTTATTTGAGGATGAGGAAACAAAAGAACAACCTTTCCAATCACCTTATTACTGGGCTGCTTTTTGTGCGATCGGTAAATAAAGCTCACTCCAGATTTATTTGACAATTATCTTATGTCACTGACACCTGAACAGAACATCAAAGCTTTTATTCGTCTTATCAAGCACCAGCCCTCTGTCCTTTTAGATAAGAATAGAGTTGATTTAGAGCAACAGATAGACGAGTCTTCAGGAGATATTGCATCTCTCTCAGATACCATCTCAACTTGGTGCAAAAAGTACCCCGGTATACGCAAGGCTTTGAGCCAGACGCGAAAAAGTTTATTTGGCTCAACACCTGGAAAGCAAAAGGGTCAAGCTGAAACCAATCCCAAACCTACAGTTGAAGAATACAAAACACTCATCAAAGACCAGATACGGGAAAGTTTCCCCGAAACTACAAATGAGCAAAAACCCTCAGACACTAACAAATGAACCAGACACCCACAACCTGGAAAGTAGAAAATCCTAATCTCACCCTCTATGCCTTTCAACTACGCCAAAGTGCAAGTCAAAGCAATCAAGAGGTGACGGAAAATGCTGATCAACTGTGGGAGCAATGTGTTGCTTTTGGTGAACAGCGCCAGATCCTGATCCTCAAATCCCTCAAAACAGAACTTCGCTGCTACACTTACGACCCAAAAGAATCTCAGTACCGCTACAATCCCCATAATGAGGATCAAGAAGCAACAGCAGAGGAGAAACCTTACCTAGATGATAGCCTGGAATTAATCAGGAAAGACCCCCAATCAAATAAAGCACGTCAGCTGCGTTTTCACACTGAACCGGATAACAATGGTTTGCGCCTAAGTGGAGAAATTTATCCTCTGCGCATCCACGATACCTATGCCCTTGACTTAACCCTACGTTACCGGGAAACTGTAGATCTCAATCAACTCAATCAACTCAATCCCACTAACTACATCCAAGCATCTCTCGGACAAACCCTAATACTATTTACCAAACCCATCAACAGCAACCCGGTTTCTCCTAGGGATAACAAAGAATGTTCAGAATGTGACCCCAACAAACCCGATGTTTCCAGCTATCCAGACTTAGCTAATCACTGTGTTGCCGCTTTACTCCAAGATACAGCAGAACATCTCCCACTAACAGCAAAGGGCCAACTATTCGGTAGTCCGATTTTTGAATATGATAACCACAAACAGAAACCCAGGGAACGGCTTCATATTTTAGTTTGGTTTAACTCTCATCCCGAAACCTTGAGCAAAAGTGTCGATGCTTACCACTCCCTCCTCAACTTACTCTGTTGCCGCAGTAAAATAATCTACGCCTATAACCAATCCTGCCGTTGTAATCAGGCAGCCAGGAATATCTCTAGCAAATTAGAACAAAAAGTTGATCAGTTAATCCAACCTCCAGAAGAAACTCTAGAGCAACTAGAAGAGTGGCTCAGGTTTATACCCCAACAGTCATTTCAGTATGCCAAACAGCTCCGAGATATGGAAGACCATAGCACTACTATTTCCACTAATATGGTGAACTATACTTCCAGGTTAGAGAAAATTCAAGCCCTCAGCTTACCCAACGATGACTTAGCCTTCCTCCAAAACTTCCTAGACTACAGCTGCAAACAATGGCAAAAGCAAATTGAAGTAGATCTTAACTATCTTAAGCCAAGTCAAAACCTATTTGAACAGATGACCGCCACCATTCGCGGTATTATCGAAGTCAAACAAACCGAAAGCGATCGCGAATTACAGAAAACCATAAGAGACAACGAAGCTGCCGCCAAAAAGCGGGAAAAACAATTAGAATCAGTGATTACCGCAGTGGGTACAGGCTTAGCCGTCAGTGGTATTTCTTCCCAAGTTGCCTCTAATCCTACCAAGGAAATTTCACCAGCAGCTTGCCAACAACCTAATCTCCCCTATTATTTTGCCTGTAGCTTCCTAGATATGTTCATTCATATCATGATCGCAATTCCTGTAGGCATTTTTGTCTGGCGCTGGCGAAAGTAAGAGAATTTAGAATTTAGAATTTAGAATTTAGAATTGGGAACTGAGAATTGAGATATAACTCATATCAATTCCGGTTGCATCGGAATGATTAAAAATCTGGCTTTTTGGTTAGAAAACATAGATACTGGTGGGCGCAAGCATTGCGCCCCAACCAGAATGAATATTATTCCAATGTAGCCGGAATTGATATCACATCTCAATACTGCTCGGTTCGCGCCTGGAGATCCCCCCTAACCCCCCTTAGCAAGGGGGGAACGAGAGCCCCCTTTTTCAAGGGGGGTTGGGGGGATCAACTCTTAACCGAGTAGTATTGACTCACATCTTGCACCATTAAGTATTTATGTACTAATGCAAAATGTGACGTATATAAAAGTCCCCCTTATTAAGGGGGATTTAGGGGGATCAACAATCTCCCCCATAGCAGAACAAACCGCTATATTATTCATTACTCAAAAAAGTTCCCAACTTCTTAGAAAACTTTTCCAAAACCACCCGATCACCTCCTTCTGTTTGAGCCTTATAGAGTGCCTTGTTAGCCGCATCTACCAGTATTTTAGAGTCAGACTCTGGAGTCGGAACAATACTTGCTACACCTAAACTCAAAGTAATATATCGCTTCATGGGAGAACTGAAATTGGTTAATTTCAGCCGCTTCACAATTCCCCGCATCTTTTGGGCAATCCAAACTCCTCCAGAAGTATTAGTATTCGGTAAAATTACCCCGAATTCTTGCTCACTGTAGCGAGCAACTAAATCAGTTGGTTGCTCAACTGCTTGACGGATGGCACTGGCAATTTGTCGCAAATAATTGTCTCGATCTTGATTGTCATGGGTATCATTAAGTTCCTGGAAAAAGTCAATATCAGCTACAATTACAGCTAAAGGAGATTTCTCTTGTGCCAGTCTTTGCCATTCCCAATCTAGATAGTTTTCAAACCAACTGCGATTAGCCAGCTGGGTTAAACTATCCATAGAGGCAAGATATTGTAATTGTTGGTTGGCTTGGTCTAATTGTTGAACTAGTTCAGCTTTGTCAATAGCAGCACCAATTTGGTTAGCTAGCTGTTTGAGGGATTCAATTTGCCACTGTGACCATTGTCGAGGGACACTACAATGATGACAAATCAATAGTCCCCACAAATGTTTCCCAGTTAACAAGGGCACTACTACTTTAGATCTAATACTGAAGAACTCTAGGAAGCGAAGTTGTCCTTGTTTAAGATCTGCTTTATAGGTATCCTCAATTACTCTAATTTGTCCCTGCTGGTACTGAGAAAGATAATTGGGATCAGCAATCCAAGGATCACGTCCCTCCCATCCTAGCAAGCAGAGCAAATCAGAAGCCACTGACTCCGCTACTACTGAACCACTACCATCAGCACTGAAACGATAAATAACTACCTGATCATTCTCCAGTAACTGGCGCACTTGAGTTACTGTCATGTTCAAAATTTCTTCTAGCTTTAAAGGCTGGCGAAGGCTTTGGGAGAAAGTGGCGACTAATTTTTCTTGCTGTTGGGATTGCTGCTGAATTTTCTGTGCTGGTTGCTGCTCACTGATATCCTGGAAAACAAGCATACTGCCAATAACTTCACCGTGATTACTTTTGATGGGGGTAGCTGTACTATTAATCGGTATTTCTTTACCGTTTTTGGTTTTTAAGAGGTAATTACTTGACAATTGTATCTGGATACCCTTGTGCAGTGACTGCATTAGGGGGTTCTTGATCTGTGTGTGGGTTTGTGCCTGAATAAAAGTCAGTATTTGCTGAGCATCTAGACCTAAAACCTCTGGTAGAGACCAACCGGTGAGGGATTCAGCCGCCTGATTCATCGACAAAATACGGCCTTGATGGTCAGTAACAATAGTTGCCTCCCCGATACTGATAAGACTGCTAATCATTTGTTCTTTGACTTCCTGGGAGCGCTTCTCTAACTGATGTCGGCGTAAAGCGATTTCAATAGTTGTCTGTAACTCCCGCTCTTGAAAGGGTTTGACAAGATAGCCATAGGGGTTAGTGCTAATAGCTCGTTGCCAGGTATACTCATCCGCATGAGCTGTGAGATAGATAATCGGAATATCAAAGCGATCGCGGATTTTTCCTGCAGCAGTAATGCCATCCATCTCATCTTCGAGTTGAATATCCATTAATACCAGATCTGGTTTAATGGCAGTAGGAATTTGAATTGCTTCTGCTCCAGAAGTCACATTGGCTACCACTTTATAGCCTAACTGTTCTAGAGTTTCCTGAATATCCCAGGCAACAACGCTTTCGTCTTCGACAATTAATATTTTGATCATGACTTGAATGGGGAATGGATAATGGATAATGGATAATGGATAATTGGGAATTGGGAATTGGGAATTGGGAATTGGGAATTGAGAATTGAGAATTGAGAATTGAGAATTGAGAATTGGGAATTGGGAATTGGGAATAATAAAAATTAAGGGACTTTATCTTGATTGCAGAACTAGATCTACAGATTTCTAGCAGGGTGCACGAAATTGTGGGTGGGATTTCAATTCGACCCGTCCCCGCGTCCCCGCGTCCCCGCGTCTCCGCGTCTGTTGCTCATTTCGCTCACCCTTTCTAGCCTGATGCAGTAAATGTAATTTTAAAAATTGTTTCCCCATTTCTGTCAAGTTCAATTTTCCCCTTGAGCTGCTTCACTAAGGTCATAACTAGCTTAAATCCCATAGATTGGGATGTTTGTAAATCGAAATCCCTGGGAAGTATATCACCACTATTGCCAACTGTTAAGATAAGTTGATTGTCAGTACTCGCTTCCAATTTGACAAAAACCTCACCTTCCCCATGCTGACGAAAACCATGTTTCAGGGCATTGGTAACTAGTTCATTAATAATCAATCCACAGGGGACAGCTTGAGCAAGGCTAATGAAAATGTCCTGTTCAACAGTAACCTTAAAGGCAATCGCACCAGACTTGACATTGTAAATCTGAAATAAGTTCCCTGCTAGATTGCGCACATATTCAGTAAAGTTGATACGGCTGAAGTCCCCAGAGCGGTACAAATTCTCGTGTACTAGTGCCATAGATTCAACTCGGTTGCGGCACTCTTGCAAAACTGCCTGGGCTTGAGGATCTTCCACTCGATTGGCTTGTAGCCGTAGCAAACTAGCAATAATTTGCAAGTTATTTTTCACCCGATGGTGAATTTCTTTGAGTAGGACTTCTTTTTCTTTGAGGGATGTCCGAATTTGTTCGTCTGAGAGTTTGCGTGCAGTTACATCCTCAGCAATTCCTGCCAGACGGTAAACTTGACCTTGTTCGTTGTAAATAGGAAAGGTGCGCTCGTAGATCCAGCGAATTTCCCTAT
Source organism: Caldora sp. SIO3E6 (assembly GCA_010672185.1). Taxonomy (GTDB): domain Bacteria; phylum Cyanobacteriota; class Cyanobacteriia; order Cyanobacteriales; family Coleofasciculaceae; genus Caldora. Next base: position 13,625 of record JAAHHL010000053.1, read on the forward strand.
CTGGTCGCATAATCCGATACTCTTTAGTAATAGACTCCCCCTGCCGCTGTCGTTCAAAGTCAGCGATTACAGCAGCTCGATCCTCTGGATACACTGCCTCTATCCATTTATAGGGAACAGCGGGCAAATTTTTGTAAGAGTATCCCATGATGCGCTCATAAGCAGGACTAACGTAGAGCAGTTGCTCATTATCTAGGGAAAATAGCCAGAAGATATCTTCAATATTGTCCGCTAATTGGCGAAACAGCTCCTCACTTTCCCTTACTGCTGTTGCTGCTCGTCGGCGCTCTGTGACATCTCGCAGGGCAACTACATAGACTAATTCTCCTTGCCAATTAGTTTCCGCCACCCTCATCTCCCCGATAACTAGTCCTCTTTTGGGGTGATTAATGCCTAACTCCGCCGCTTCTTCCACCACAATTGGCTCACCAAAATCGTGATCTAGCAGATCTTCTGGCTCCTTGCCAAACAACCGAGCTGCTGCGGGGTTAGCAAAACATACTTTGCCCTTGAGATCTACCAGCAGGATACCATCGGAGATGCTGTTGACAATCGTGTATAGTCTTCCTTCACTTTCCCATAAAGCACCCTCAATAAATTTGTGTTCAGTAATATCCTGAGCAGTGCTGATAATTTGCTCTGGCATACCGTCAGGGGTTCTGGTAAATACTACATTTTGACTACAAAGCCAATGCCAAGAACCGTCACTGTGCTGAAGTCGGAATTCCTGCTCAATCACTTCCCCATCTCTGACTTGGGCAAAGCGCTGAGGCAGTGATTGAAACAAAAACAAATCCTCTGGGTGCAATCTCTCCAGAAAAAACTCAGTCTCTGGTTTTTGAGGTGACTCAGAAGCAGAGCCCAACATCTGAAAAATTTGACGATTCATGTAGATACTGTACTCAGCAATCAAGTCGTAAATATACAACAGTTGCGGCATAGTATCAGCAATGCGCTGCACCAATAGCTGGCTATTACGTAGGGCTTCTTTGGTTTGTTTGTGGCTAGTGATATCGGTGTAATAGCCAATACAACCTCCAGCATAAACTCCGGAACTAATTGACTGACTCTGGAACTCTAGCCAGCGCTCGGAGCGTGTATCTCCTGGGATAATATGGTACTCAAAATTATCAATATAGCTGTTATGGTCATAAGTGGCTAACATCCTAGTAGCCACAGCTTCTGGCTCTGCAAAAATCTGCTGAAGTTGCTCACGAATCAGCTCCCTTTGATCCCTGCCCAGGATATCTTCCCTTGGTAAACCCCAGAATCTCTCTAATGCCTGATTAATCCAAACAATCCGGAAGTTTGCATCTAAAATTAAGACACCAACTTCCACAGCATCCAGTACATTCTTAACTAAGGCAACCTCTGTCTGTTGATGCTCTTTCACCTCAGTTTGCAGTTGGGTATGGGAGCATTCTAGCTCTTGCCAACTGTTATGGAGCTCCTCAAAAGCTTCTCTGAGCCATTGAGATTGTTCAGGAGTTTGAGGTAACTCGTTGACTTTTTCCTGTAGTACACTTAAGCGATCGCGCCATTTGTCGTTTGTCATTTGTCGTTTGTTGTTTGTCGTTTGTCATTTGTTGTTTGTTGTTTGTTATTTGTTGTTTGAGAATTAGAAACGTTATAGATAACAATGACAGGGACAATTAACATTTTGACTAATTATCATTAATAGCCGACATCAGAAGAGCTAACTTCAAAATAACTAATTAATTGATCACCAAACCTAGAACTTAATACTTTAACCTATTTTATGCATATTACCCAAATCCGTATTGTTACCATTATTACTACCATTGCCATCCTCGGTTTTGGTAACTTGGGCTTGCTTGTTAACCGCAACTGTCCACGGACATACACTAAGCAATCAGATCAAGTTCGGTTGAATACTTACACTTTGTCTGCAATAAGGCAGAAGGCTCCAGGGCAGAGGGCAGAAGGGAAGAAAGAAGGTTGTAAGGGAGAAGGGAATTATAAGTGATTATCCGAACTTGATATCAGACCTTATTTGCCGCTCTTCCTGGTTTCAGTTTGCCAGCACCTTAGGGCTATATTCACCAGCTGTGGCAGCTCCCAGTAGCCAAGCTGAAACTGTACCAACCTCTGAGCCACAGTTACTCACTATCTATGAACCAATCCAGAATTTTGAGTGGGAGGGAATGTTTGTCAGTCCCCAAGGTATTGCCTACTTTGCGGAGGAAATTGCCCCAGACTGGTTAACAACTAATGAATTAGCTGTAGAGTTTGCTAGAAGCAATAGAGACCGTCAAGCCGAAGCAAAAGCACTGTTTGAGCTGGGTCTAGCTAACCATGTTAGAGGTGGCTTTTTTGACAGAGCAATTGACTACTACCAAAAAAGTTTAGCCATTGCTCAAGAAATTAGAGAGCGGGACTTAGAAGTGCTGCTGCTGGGTAATTTAGGCTTAGCATACCTGCAAAGTGGTTACTATTATATTGAACCATTTAACTATTTGCAGGAATATTTTAATTATACTTGGCATAAAGCTTATTATTACCAAGGTAGCGATCCGAAATTAGGGGGGATGGCTCTAGGAAATCTGGGTAATGCTTATTATGGTGCAGACCTTTATGCTCAAGCTATTGCCACTCATCAACGACGTTTACAACTCTCTCAAGATCTTAAAGACCGTCAAGGAGAAGCCAAAGCTTTAGGAGATTTGGGTCTGGTTTATCATGCCTTAGGAGAACATGACCAAGCTATTAATTATCATCAGCAGAGATTAGCCATCTCACAAGCAATTAAAGACCGCCGAGGAGAAGGGCAAGCTCTCTCTAATTTAGGGATAGTTTACCATACTTTAGGAGACTATCACCAAGCTATTGAATACCAACAGCTGTATCTAGCTATCTCCCGAACTAGCCAAAATCCCCTAGGAGAAATTCAGGCTTTAGGTAACTTAGCCGGTGCTTACTACTTCCTGGGAGATTATAACCAAGCGATCGCACCTTTATCTAATGAGGGGGTCTGGGGGAGCGATAAGCTTGCCCTCGAACGAAGTGAAGGGACCCGCGCTAATTCTTACGAATATAGCGCCGGGATACAGTGGACTCCTCCAGGTTAATTAATGGGACATTGAGTTCCATTAATTAACATTTACTGTTGCGCTGCGAGCCAGTAAACCTGGTATAATATACCTCATGCTGATATTTAACTACCGCTACCGAATCTATCCAGATGCCCCTCAAGAGCAACAACTCATGGAGTGGATGGACATCTGTCGAGGCGCGTACAACTACGCACTTCGAGAGATAAAAGATTGGTGCGATAGCCGTAAGTGTTTGATAGATAGATGTTCTCTCGACAAAGAGTACATCATCCCAGCAGATACTAAGTTCCCCAACGAAATCAATCAGCTTAACAACCTGCCCAATGCTAAGAAAAAATTCCCTCTGTTGAAGGAAGTTCCTTCTCAAGTCCTTCAACAGACGATTAAACAGTTGCATCAAGGTTGGGATTATTTCACTAAGCGGGGATTTGGCTTTCCACGTTTCAAAAAATACGGGCAATTCAAGTCGTTGCTGTTTCCTCAGTTCAAGGGAAATCCTGTCACCGACTGGCACATAAAACTACCCAAAATCGGAGCAATCCCGATTAATTTGCATCGCCCAATCCCCAGCGGATTTGTGGTAAAGCAAGTACGAATCATCAGGAAAGCTGACCGATGGTACGCATCTATACTCATTCAGTGTGATGTCAATATTCCTGACCCTGTGCCCCACGGTCATCCGATTGGTGTAGACATTGGGTTGTCGAAGTTTTTGGCAACATCTGAGGGAGTTCTGGTAAAACCGCCGAAGTTTTTGAAGAACCTGCAACACAAGCTGAAATTGCTGCAACGCAGATTGTCCAGGAAAAAGAAGCGGTCTAAAAACTACGAGAAAGCCCGACTCAAAGTTGCCCGACTTCACCACAAAATTGATAACACCAGAAAGAACTTCCATTACAAACAAGCCCATGCCCTTTGTGATCAGGGTGACATGGTTTTCATGGAAAACCTGGACTATCGTGTCAGTGCCAAAGGATTCTTGGGGAAACAGATGCTTGATGCAGGTTTTGGTCAGTTCCGAAGCATCGTCAAGTATGTTTGCTCGAAACGTGGAAAGTTCTTTGCTGAAGTGGATGCTAGG
>JAAHHL010000530.1 GCA_010672185.1 Caldora sp. SIO3E6
TTCTATCTACCACTCGCATAGTTTGTTGAGCGATATCGGTGTTAAGCAACCGATAATTCTCATTCATTTTGCAGATGTGGTAGTTAGATTCATAACTCAGACGTTTTCGCTCTTGAAAGAAATATTGTCTGCACTCATACAATGCCACATTGAAAAGATTCTTGCTCAAGCGACACAAAGCAGACAGGGCATCAAATTCCTGTTGACTAAGTCTTCTGAGTTGGTTCTTTTGGGTGGCGTACATGGTAATTTATCTCGCGATAAAAACTATATTACCGCGAAAATTGCATCTTGTACAGCCATCGACTTGCGAAAATAAGGAGGTCGCTATCGCTGCGGTCTAATGTTGGCGCGGTTTTCCTCCCCATATCCTGAAGTTCCAATAGAGTTAAAGAGCCGAGTTCTCCTGATTGACGAGTTCGTACACTCAAGGTTTGGTTTTCCACTTCCCGCTTACCAATAACCGCAACAACGGGAATTTTTTCCAGTTCTGCGGTGCGAATTTTTTTGCCCAAACGTTCTCCACTGAAATCTACATCAACTCGATATCCCAGTTGTCTTAATTGCAGGGCGATCGCAGTTACATACTCTTGTTGAGCATCACTCACGGGCAACAACCTCACCTGCACCGGAGCAAACCACAGCGGAAAATCCCCTGCATAATTCTCAATTAAGATGCCAAAGAAGCGTTCTAGTGAGCCGAAGATAGCGCGGTGAATCATAATCGGACGCTGTCGCGAACCGTCCGCCGCGACGTATTCCATATCAAAGCGTTCCGGCAAGTTGAAATCGACTTGAATCGTAGAACACTGCCACAAACGCCCGATCGCGTCTTTGATCTTGATGTCAATTTTGGGACCATAAAATGCACCACCACCGTCATCCGTCACATAGTTCCAATTCTTTGTATTTAATGCTTGAGCCAGGGCATCCGTCGCTATAGCAAAAGGCAGAGGGCAGAGGGCAGAAGGCAGAAGGGAAAAGATTGACTGGTAAAGGTTTCAGCATTTGGAGTTGTCCTAACCGCCTTGGCGACTGCTATAATTGCCAAATATTGTCCGTACCCACAGACTTGTTAGGTCGGGTAGAAAGATAGACCTCATACTCAGTGAAGCCAAAATCTGAGAGAATTTGCTCGGTCAAATTCAACACGCCCAGAATTTCATCTGCCACTTGTTCAGGCAGGCAAAAAACATGACCATCATCCTGAGTAAAGCCCCGCACTCGCATTAAGCCATGCAACACACCCGATCGTTCATAGCGATAAACGGTGCCTAATTCTGCCCAACGAATCGGCAACTCTCGATAAGAATGCAAATGACTTTGATACGTCAACACATGGAACGGGCAGTTCATCGGCTTTAGTTGATACTGCTGTGCCTCAATCTCCATCTGGTCGAACATATTCTCGCGGTAAAAATCGAAGTGCCCAGATGTTTTCCAAAGATCGAGATTGGCAATATGCGGCGTGTAGAGCAGTTCATACCCTGCATCTAAATGCGCTTTACGCCAGTAGTCTTCAATTAATAGCCGCATCCGCGCCCCTTTCGGATGCCAGAAGACTAGTCCTCCTCCTGCATCCTCCTGGATACTAAACAGATCCAGAGTTTGTCCCAATTTGCGATGGTCGCGGCGTTTCGCTTCTTCTTTTTGAGTGAGATATGCCTGGAGTTGTTCTGGGGTTTCCCAGGCAGTGCCGTAGATCCGCTGCAACTGCTGTTTGGTTTCATCCCCTCGCCAGTAGGCTCCAGCCACACTTTCCAGTGCAAAAGCATCGGGGTTAATTTCGCCCGTGGAGTTGAGGTGAGGACCTGCACACAAATCCCACCAGCAATCCTTGCCCATCTGTTTCTGACTTAGATTGTTAGCCGCGATGTTAAACAAGGAAGCTTCTGCCACATCTTGCAGGGTATCTACAAAGCCAATAAAGTAGCGCGTGATGGGTTCATCAGCGGGAATGCTATCGAGGATTTCTAGTTTGTAGGGTTCGTGGAGTTGCTCAATTTCTGCCTGGATTTGCTCCCGATCAACCACTTCTCGAATGATGGGCAAATTAGCATTGATGATGCGGCGCATCTCGGTTGTAATCTGTGTGAGATCGTCAGGGGTGAAGGGGGTTTGACGGTCAAAGTCATAGTAGAAGCCAGTATCTGTCCAGGGTCCGATTGTCACTTTTGTCTCTGGGAACAGCGTTTGCACTGCCATTGCCAACACATGAGCGCAAGTATGGCGAATCCGCAGCAGCGTTTCAGCACTGTTGGAGGTGGAATGGGACAGAAGGACTGAACTGACCATAATCAATTAAAAATAATAATCATTCTCATATTATAGTCATGCGCGATCGCGATGTGAAACGTACTCGCTTTTATGCTCTGGTTCATACCACAATATAATTCAGAGCTTTTTAAAGGAAGATGGAGTCATTGGGCATTTACCAAAAATGCCACCACCTATTTTAGACCTCACAGGCTCTCAATAAGCTCTTCGACTGTAACTTGCGCTTGTTTGAGAATGCCGCTTAGCGTACCAACCTTTAATTCTCGATGCACAGGAACAACACAACCAACTTCGCCCTCTTCGGTCTCTTTCTTCATGACAACGTGGCTACCAGTTTGACGAACTTGCTCGAATCCCAAACGTTCCAATGCCCGAATTGCTTCTCTGCTTGAGATGCGTGGCATTTTAGGCATAGCTGACCTCAATGCTATTGACATCCTCTCCGCCCTGGAAGGACGGAGATTCCTACCAGTCGAACAGCGCTAACTGAACGTACTCTCGGTGGGTTGACGCTTCACAGGTTGCTGCTACCTTTACGGTAGTCTTATGCTTTCCTCCACGTCCGTTTAGAGTCTCGGAATGTCCTCCCGCGACTAAGATATTTTTCGCCGCATTAACATCACGGTCGTGTGTTGTAGAGCAGTTTAAACAAGTCCATTCTCGGATGGATAAGTCTAGTTTGCCACCACGGAAACCACAACAAGAACACTTTTGACTTGTAGGTTCCCATCGGCTGATTACTCGAAACTCGCGACCATATTTTTCAGCCTTTCCTTCTAGGTAGGTTCGGAATTGTCGCCAGCCCAAATCACTGATAGCTCTGGACAATTTGCGGTTTCTGACCATTCCTGCAACATTTAAATCCTCCAGTACAATCGTTTGGTTTTCACGGATTATCTGAGTAGATAACTTGTGCAGAAAGTCAGTGCGAGTATCTTTCAATTTGGCTTGAAGTTTAGCCTTACGTTTTCTGGCACGTTCATAACGCTTACTCCCCCGGTTCTTTCTAGATAGGTTCTTACTCAATCTGCGAAGTCGATTGATGCGCTTTTTGAGCGGTTTAGGAGCATCGATTTTTTGACCATCATCCAAAGTAGCAAAAGTTTTGATGCCCAGATCGATGCCAACACTGTTCACAGTTTTGGGTAAAACATTACTGACTATCTCAACCACGAAACTGGCAAAGTATCTGCCAGCAGCATCCTTAATGATAGTTACCGACGATGGTTCAGCTGGCAATGGTCTAGACCAAACAATCTTGAGCTTTCCAACCTTGGCTAACTTGACAAAAGTTTGACCAATTTTAAACCCTCCTTGTCTAAACCTGGCTGACTGTTTAGCTCGACGCCTTTTGAACTTTGGGGGCTTAACTGACTTACCCTTCCGTTGTCCCTTACAGGACTTAAAGAAGTTTTGGTATGCCTGTTCTAAATCATTGAGGGATTGTTGAAGGGGAATGTTAGAAACTTCAGATAACCACTCTCGTTTCTTGGTTTTCTTGGCTTGGGTTATGAATTGTTTCTGAAGCTCAGTATTCTTGGGCTTCTTCTCTCCAATCTTGTACTGATTGATACAGAAGGATAAAGCATCATTCCAGACAACACGGACACATCCAAACAATTTGGACAGCGCCAATTGTTGCTCAGGTGTGGGATAAATGCGATATCGGTAACGTGCTTTCATATAATGATTATAGCATTTGGTCTGCAAAATGAAAAATAATCTTAGAAAAGGTAGACACAGCGTTACCGTACTTTATACTCACTTGGTCTTCGTGACAAAGTACAGGGCAAAGCTATTTGAGCAAGAAGGACTAGAAACCCTGGAAATAGCTTTTAAAAGTGTTGCCAGTAAAATGGATTTTAAGATGGTCGAATTCAATGGGGAATCTGATCATGTACACTTATTGGTTGAGTATCCCCCAAAACTTTCAATATCCACACTAGTTAATCATCTCAAAGGTGTTTCAAGCAGAATGTACAGACAGCAGTTTCCATCAAATCGCAAACATTTATGGAGTCCTAGCTATTTTGCCTCATCCTGTGGGGGTGCTCCTATAGAAACACTAAAGCAATATATCCAGAACCAAAAGTCGCCCTAGAAGGGCGAGGCTTGAAACCCTATTTTTTGGTCACGAATCTAGGAGAGGTTTCAGGTAGAGGAAATTCCTCCAAGTAGAGCCGCGTTGCTTCCCTCAATCCAGCGATCGCCTGCTCGATCGTTTCCCCTTGATCGACTGTGCCAACCTCTGGACATTCAGCGATGTACATATCTTCCTCTTTGTAGAGAATGACTGTAAAGCTACGACTCTTCATCGTGTTTTATCCTCAAACCCTCTTTCATGAAGCATAACATCACACCGCAATGAAGTAGAAGCGCTTGGGGGCGACAACTGATAGTCAAAGCTCTTTATTAAGACAAGGTAGGAAAGTAGACAAGGAAGATTTTTTAAGAAAAATGGGGATTTTCAGCATCCTTTGATTTTTGACAACCTAACAGCATTATGTACAGTTTTTCTTCCTTGTCTTGTCTCCAACCAAAAGTATAGCAACCGCCAAGGCAGTTAGGACAAAAACAAATGCTGAAACTTTGACCTGTCAATCTTTTCCCTTCTGCCCGGTCGCCTTCTGCCCGGTCGCCTTTTGCTATAAAAAACCTACCTTTGTCAGCTACTCACTACTGCAACATTAACGCCACCTCTTTAGCAAAATAAGTCAGAATCAAGTCTGCACCGGCTCGCTTCATGCTCGTCAGGGTCTCTAAAATCACTTTTTTCTCATCAATCCAACCCTTTTCCCCAGCGGCTTTAATCATGGCGTATTCACCACTGACGTTATAAGCTGCAACAGGTACATTCGTATGCTGTTTGATTTGGCAAATAACATCCATATACGCTAGAGCAGGTTTGACCATGACAATATCTGCCCCTTCTGCAATGTCTAGCTCGACTTCTTTGATTGCTTCTTTAGCATTGGCAGCATCCATTTGATAGGTTTTCTTGTCACCAAATTTAGGAGCCGAGTCTAGAGCATCGCGAAATGGCCCGTAGTATGCCGAGGCATATTTGGCGGAATAGGCGAGAATGCCGACGTTAGTCCATCCCTCCGCATCTAGTGCCCGACGAATTGCGCCTACTCGACCATCCATCATATCTGAAGGGGCAACGAAATCCGTCGACGCGCTGCGAGGCGGTGCATGACGGGGGCGCAGCCAGCGCTCCCGCTCACAGACATTACCGAACCGGCAACGATCCGGCTCATCCCGACCGCCTATCATAAACCACCCGTGCTCAAGGCTGTAGTGGATACGGA
>JAAHHL010000531.1 GCA_010672185.1 Caldora sp. SIO3E6
GGAGGCAGGAGGCAGGAGGCAGGAGGCAGGAGGCAGGAGGCAGGAGGCAGGAGGCAGGAGGCAGAAGAAGGAAATTTGTAGCCTGTGCTTTTCACTCAGTATTCTCAATTCCCAATTCCCAATTCCCAATTCCCAATTCCCAATTCTCAATTCCCAATTCTCAATTCTATTAAAGCCTTGAGGATTGCATAACCCTGAGGCAGCAGATGGATTCCATCAAGACTTAACTCTGCTCTAAGATTACCATTAGCATCTGCTACATAAGGGACAGCATCAATAAAAGTGACACCAGCTTCCTGAGTCAATTGTTGGATTTGTTGATTGAGCAATATGACTTTAACCTTATCCAATTTCAGTAAGGCAGAACGATTTTTCGGTGGAACCTTAATATGTTGAGTTGTAGTGCGAGGTAAAACCGAAAAGATAACAATTTGAGACTGGGGATGGGTATCTTGTAGTTTCTTGATTAACTCCGACAACTCAGCGACTATGCTTTCGGTTTTTTTCCCTTGCATTAAATCAAGGTTGCCCACCATAATGATAAAACTATCGGGCTGGATATTTTTGAGCAGAGCTAGGCGATTGATTGTATGGGCAATGGTTTCCCCAGGAAAGGATTGATTTAAGCTACCTGGTGGGAGCAACTCACGGGGAAAGCTAAAAAACATGGAATTACCTAAAAGAACCACAGGAACTCTTCTCGCTGTAGCTATTTTTGCTTCTTGTTCCACTAAAGAGCTCAGTTGTTCAATAGTAGGATAGTCAAAGTTGGGGTCTGTTGACAATTGCTGGTATAGTTGTAAATTAACCTGTTGCAGTCTGGTTAAATAAGTTTCATGCCAAGACCATTGCTGTAAGTTATCCAGGATATTTTCTAGTTCTGGTGACAAAACCAGTTCTTGAGTCTCAATTAAGTTGATTCCTGGTATTGTGCTGCGAATCATGGTTTTTAAATGCTGGGAAGTGGCTAGTAATATCAAGAGAGAAGTTATGAGAATTACTCGATTTGCCAGTAAAAACTGCTGTCGGCACTGCTCCTGTTGAATGATGCTTAGCTGTATTGGTTGCTCATAAGTAGGAACAAAAATTGCAGAGGTAATGGGGTGATTGAGAATAAAGCTTCTGAGAGGTGCTAGGGGAGGAGTAACCGATTGACTCGCTTTTATTGGAGAAGATTTGGATTTCTGTAGCTGACGAAATGTAACCTTAGGTAATAAAGGAGAGAACAGTCCTTGATCTCGTCCACCTCCAAATTCTTTCACTAACTTTTTCCAAGAAGTCAAATTATGATAAAATTGAGTAGCCAATTTCCTGTCTAGTGAGCTGGTAATTTCCGTTGGACAGAAGTTGCGTCGATAATTTTGGTAAAAATTGAGATAACGCTGATCTAAAACTAGATTTTTGCCCAAGTTTAGCTGCTGAAAAGCATGATCTAGGTGTGCTGCATCAATCACCAGTTTCAGGGAAATGGGAAGAGTGGGATTGGGTTTTAAAGTCTTGAGTTGTTTTTTTGTATAGCACTTGCCATTGATAATAACAGCATCTGACTTATGGCAGAAATTCATGGAATAATGGATAATGGATAATTGATAATTGATAATTGATAATTGATAATTGATAATTGATAATTGATAATTGATAATTGATAATTGATAATTGATAATGGATAATTGATAATTGATAATTGATAATTGATAATTGATAATTGATAATTAATTATTAATATAACGTTTCTCATTTTGATTAGGTACGCTGTTAACCTCAAGGTTCCCCTTTCCATTAACCTCAAAGTCCCCTAACCTCAAAGTCCCCTAACCTCAAAGTCCCCTAACCTCAAAGTCCCCTAACCTCAAAGTCCCCTAACCTCAAAGTCCCCTAACCTCAAAGTCCCCTAACCTCAAAGTCCCCTAACCTCAAAGTCCCCCTTTCCAAGGGGGATTTAGGGGGATAAAGATGTACCTCACGGAGCGATAACTGCTATATATTTGTCTGCTCAAGTTTCATCTGAGCGAAATGTTCGAGCAGTAGACGATGGATAAACAGGTAACTAATACCTACATTTTGCAGTAAGAGTCGTTCTGCCCCATAGTCGAGGAAACGGGCATAGTTCCAGGGGATGTAACCATTGCGATAAAGCATAAGGCGGTAGGGATTTTGGAGCAATAATTGCCCAACTATAACACTGGAACTCGGACTAATCAGTGGAGTAATTAACCCAGTAAGTCCCAACATTAGTCCATAAATAAAACTATCAATCAGTGCCGTTCTCAACGAATACAGTAGCCCATAACTCAACAAACCAATCGGCAACTTATTAGTCAGCAAGCCGAAAATTATCCCAGGCAATAATACCAAAAACAACAAAGGAACTAGTCGAAAACTCAGTCCAGTCAACACAGCACCTCCAAGCAGATATAGTATTCTTTTATCTTTACCCTGCAACCATAAATGCATGTCCTCGATGAAAAAGACTGTTTGGGAATTTTCAATCATCCTTTGCGCCAGCCAAGTAAGCCAATACTTGGTTTGAGCTGGTGAATATCGCTGCTTACCCTTCCCGGGAATAGGATGCTCTAGCATCCGCTCAATGTAGTCATCAAACAGCTGCTTGCGCCTTGCTTCCACCACTGTAGTTTTCGGCAAGTATTTAACAGCTACTCCTTTATAAGCTAGAACTATCATATTAAGCATCAAAGGTGACTTCGCTAACTCTTGCAGAGCCCTATCCTCTGCCATCAATGCTTTCACCTCTGTCAAATCAGCTGGAATACCATCTAGATACTGATGAATTTGTTCTGGAGTTAGGGGCTTTAGATAAATGGTACGGTGAAACTTGAGGCGGTTAGAGAGGTTGGAGTAATCTTTACTGCGGCTGCAAACCACCATAACCGAAGCATAATTTTGCTGGAAATCATTCAATGCTGCGACACAACTCTCTCGGTGTTCCGCCTTCACTTCATCTAAGCCATCTAGTAGTAGCAGCAGTTGCTGTTTTTTTACCCAATCTCTTCCAGTAGCAGGGGGAATCGCATACTCGCTCTGAAGTTCTTCTACTAACCAATCATTCATTGTCTGCTTCCTACCCGCCCAAGACGAGAGGTTCAAGAACACAGGAATGGGGTAATCTAGATCCTGTTCAGCACGGTTCAGCAAGTCGTGGGTTAGTTGGAGTAAGCTAGTGGTTTTTCCTGCCCCTGGTTCCCCCAAAATCAACAGTTTTCCTCCCTCACCCAACTGCTCAAAAAGAGAAATAATTTGACTTCCCTTGGGTAGAGGTTTTTGCCTTTCATCAGCTATTGCTAATTCCAAATTCCAGGCAGAGTCTACAGTATCCGTACTCTCCTCCCAACCGAGTTTTATCGGTACTTGTTTATGCAGGGAAGTTGCTAAAACACCTTTAACCCAAAACTCCCTGACTATAGTGAGCAGAGTTTGGCGATTTTTGAGTTGTTGTCTTTTCCGGTGACGTAGCGGCATTGCAGGGTTTTTTCTTTATCGGAATTCGAGTTGCTATTTCCCAGGCGTTAACTATTCTTGTCCCTTTTTCTCTTAGCGATCGCAACCAGAACCTTCAGAGCAGATGCAATACTCTCCCACAAATGCGGCGTGTGGATTAATGGGATGCGGCAGGAGCAAATGTTGGCAATTACTATAATATATGTGCGCACATTTTCCCATTGTAAAATAATATCAAACAAATAACAGCAAAGTCAAGTCAATGCTGATGTGCCATCTGTTTACAGAGCAAGCTTGCGCGATCTGCTGGCAGAGCAAAATTGCGCTATCGCATCTTAAAATTGCTGAGGACTGGAGTTATCATCATCTGTATTATTGTGGGAGATGTCATGTACACCACAGCACAGGCACTGAAATGTTTTCAGCTTTGCTGCGACCTTACCAACAAATATTGTTCTATTGATCTAGTGATTCTGGATAAACGAACTGGAAATGTAATTATCCTAGCAAGAGAAGAAATTAATATCGAGATTGAGCCCAATGGAGAATGGAGATTTGTATGAGTATAAAACCCGACTTCGCTACTATGACCATAATTGAACTTCGAGCCTATGTCTTAGAACACCGGGATGATGAAGAAGCATTACATCTCTACCTCGATAGGCTTCATGCTAAACATCCCAATCCACGAGTATATAAACCTGAAGACGATGTAGCAGAAGCAATTTCAGAATATTTAAGGAATAGAAGTTAACTGCTCTGATGTGTGACTATTTGCAGAGCAAGATTGCGCGATCTGCTGGCAGCAGCGCTTGCGCTATCGCACAACTCAGCCCAATCCATAGTCACTCATGTCACGTAGGAAAGGAGGACAAAAACCGAGCACAATATCTTGTTTGGGCACACCTAAATCGACTAAATCTTCTGCAATATCATGCTCTGTTGAATTGCAAAAAATCCAGATTTTCTCATTCCGAATATCAAGATGCATTGTACAATGATGTACCCAGCGCTTATTCAGCCAACCTAGGTGTACAACTTGGTAGTGATTTCGCTGTGTATCAAAGATCGTCTCCACCTCAAACTCGCCATAAGCGGGCTTAACTTCCGCGTAACCCATCAACAATTGCTGCACAATTCGTTGATAGTTGGTTAATTTATCCTTCAGTGCTTCCATTGGTAAATTTGCTCCAATTCAGTGAGATAATTAAGAGTACAGTCAAGAGGTCTGACTTTTCAGATCGTGGAAGCAAGGTCTTCCCTTGGCTGATTTTAATTTTAAAGGGATATAGAGAAATTATCGCATCCGTGAGGTACATTCTGATCCCCCTAAATCCCCCTTAAAAAGGGGGACTTTGAAGGCTAGCAGTGTACCTCATAAATATGAGAAACGCTATAGAGCAGTATGTATCTACTGTACATAAATTTTTCCCTATTATTGAACCTAGGTTTGATTCAGAAGGTGGTATAGTTCATGGGCTACACATTATAAAGTGAATTCAGTTTGGGTTTTGTTTCCTCAAACCAATCTTATCTTTCCCCCATATGCCTTATCAGTTCGATTTTCGTCCCTACCGCCGTCCTTTTGCTCATCCCCTCACCACTAGTCACGGCAATTGGGAAGTTCGAGAAGGAATTATTCTCCGTCTTACTGATGAAACTGGGAGCATTGGTTGGGGAGAAATTGCTCCAATTCCCTGGTTTGGCTCCGAAACCCTAGAACAAGCCTTAGATTTTTGCCAGCAATTACCACCTCAAATTACAACTACCGATATTTTCTCCATACCTGCTACACTCCCTGCCTGTCAATTTGGTTTTGAATCAGCCTGGGAAAAATCTGGTGTAGGGGCGAAGCATTTGGGCGATAATTTATCGGTGAAGTCCAAAGTATACAATCCAAATGCTTCGCCCTCCGGCGCTTGGCAAACACACCTTAGCTATCTCCTACCAACCGGAAAAAGTGTGTTACAAGCATGGCAAACACCTTGGCAACAGGGATATCGCACCTTTAAATGGAAAATTGGCACTGCAACTGTTGAAACTGAACTAAAGCTATTTAACCAGCTGCGGCAACAACTACCCCCATCGGCTCAGTTGCGGTTGGATGCCAATGGGGGATTGAGGGAGA
>JAAHHL010000532.1 GCA_010672185.1 Caldora sp. SIO3E6
CCTGTTCCACAGGACTAAATTTTCTAATTTGGGATTTACATGCGCAGTTGCAGGGGAATACTCTGTTAATTTAGGAAGCCAACGTGGAACTGGCATCTTGCCAGTAGCAGCAATTAGGAAATTATTACAGGCTGTAAGCCTGTTCCACGGGAGATTGTCTCACAAAAGATGGCTTTACAGAAGATGGCTGTATGGTTAATCTTCACACATCCATTGTGGAACTGGCATCTTGCCAGTGGCAGCCATCATCTTGTAGGAGATTAAGACAGGCTAGAAGCCTGTTCCACAGAAGATTGTTATATCAACGATGATTGAGGAGTGACTTTCGATGCCAAAGAATAGACATTGATACTACAGGCGCACACCTATCCTATTATTAAGTAATAGTAGCAAAAAATCAGGATAATCACAAGCAATAGCAGATTCTCAGAAAGTGAACCAGTCACAATTGCTTGTCTAAGATCAGCATCAGCTTGAAATCGAATTGCTGTCATGCGGCACTATGCTTTTGGGATTGAGCCGCTTTCAATTTTTGATAAAGCAAAGGACTTCTTTGATGGAAGTATAGCAAGCGATAACAAAACAAAATGAAGGCACAAAGAGCACAAAGATAAGCAGTGAGTCGTTAGTACCGAATACGCGGGTCAATTAAAGCATTGATCATATCGATCGCAATGCTAGCTAGAACTACGATCGCTCCGAAAAATACCATAATTCCCTGGACAGTGGGATAATCGCGTCCAGAAATGGCATCATATAATCGGTTGCCTAATCCAGGCCAAGAAAAAGTTACTTCGGTTAATACTGCTCCTCCTAACAAAGTAGCCAAGGTTAGTCCCAGAACCGTAATCACTGGAATCATGGCATTCTTGAGAGCATGAGCCAGCACAATTCGCCTTTCCGGAATTCCCCTAGCCCTAGCTGCTTCTACATAATCAGCTTTAAGGGTTCGCTTCAAATTCACCCGCACAATCCGCTCAAAAATGCCACTCAGGAGCAATCCCAAAGTGATACTAGGTAGAGCTAGATAGTATAAAGAAGTAAAAAACTGACCCAGATTACCGCTCAAGAGGCTATCAACCGTATAAAGCCCCGTAATGCCTGTGGGTGTTGATGCAGCAATGGGGAAGCGAGAGCCTAGGGGGAACCAACCCAATTGAACTGCAAAAATTAATTGGACAACCATCCCCATCCAAAACAAAGGTAGGGAATAAGTAATAATGCCAAATAGCCTACCTCCTATATCCCAAGCCGTACCACTGCGGGAGGCGGCAACAGTACCAACCCCTAACCCAACCAGGAAAGCAACCGCCATACCACATACTGCCAACTCTGCTGTCGCAGGGAAATGTTGCTGAATAATCTCCCAGACGGTTTCTCCCTGACTAGTAATCGAAGTACCTAAGTCGAGGCGTAGTAAGGAACTCATATAGCGGATATACTGCAACCACAAGGGCTCTGCTAGTCCCAAGCGCTCACGATACTCCTCCTTAACACTATCTGGGGCACGATTCCCTAGTACTGCATCCACCGGGTCTCCAGGTGTTGCTCTCAGTAGTAAAAACACCAAGGTAGTAATTGTCCACAGCATCAGAGGAGCTAGCAGCAGACGGGTCAGAATATAATACTGTAGAGCTTTGGAACGAGACATATGTGCTTTGTCGATTAGTATTTAAGACCTAGGCAAGTCTACTAGCTATCTAGTGTAAGAAGGCAGTCCCTAGTAAAAAAATTAACCACCATCAATGAAAATTCAAATTTAGTGACTAACTCCCCAAGCAGACAGAGTAGGCTCATCTAATTTTGGTATAAGATGTACTTGACAATAGCAACAGTATTTGATCTAAAATTAACCCTTCCATAGTTCTCGTCTGTCTAGCTGTTGCCCCACAGAAAAAAATCTCTAATATCTCCCCGTAAGTAAGCAGGATTTGGTTTAATCAAGTCAATTGTAAATTTTTTTGACTAAGCGACAATGGGTCTGTCTCAATCACCTTGGAAAGCACTATCAGTTTTAATGGTTACAGGAGTTGCCACTACTGGTGGGTTATATTGGTCTGGATCTACTCTAGCGATCCCCAGAACAGGGCAGTTAATTGCCCAGGCTGAGCCAGAAGATGCCCAGGCTCAGCCAGAAGATGCTCAGCCGGAGCCAGAAGATGCTCAACCTATCCCTAAACCCTCTGGGCACACGGAAAATATTAAATCTCTTGCCATTAGCCCTGATGGTCAGATTCTGGTTAGTGGAGGCGATGACCAATCTATCAATATCTGGGATTTAGCTAGTGGTGAGCTAGTTAGTACCATCTCCTCAGAAAAATGGGTGTATGACATCGCTATGAGCCCAGATGGCAGCACTATTGCTAGTGGTAGTAGTGATCAAACCATCAAGATTTGGGATTTGTATACAGGGGAGTTAATACAGACTTTCGCTGGACATACAGACAATGTAATTGCCGTTGCTTTTAGTCCTGACGGACAAACTCTCGTGAGTGGCAGTTGGGACAAAACGATCCGGGTATGGGATCTGAGAACAGGGGAGTTAATACGCACTCTTTCTGGGCATCCAGGCTTAGTTGTTTCCCTGGCTATTAGTTCAGATGGTTCCTTAATTGCCAGTGGTGATTCTGAAGGGGTGGTTAATGTCTGGAATATGGAGTCAGACGATCCTCTCTACACTTTGACTGGACATTCGACTTGGGCTAGGTCTTTAGCTTTTAGTCCTGATGATCAAACCTTAGTTAGTAGTAGTTTAGACAACAAAGATACCATTAAAGTTTGGAATCTGCGGACTGGCAAACTCAGAAGAACCATTAGTTCTGGAGATTGGGTTTACTCAATTGCTTTCTCTGGTGATGGTAAAACCTTGATTGGTGGCACGAATCGCAAAACCCTCAAGAGTTGGGATCTGAAAACTGGTGAACTTAAGGGTAATTTTATTGGACATGAGGAACCGATTTATGATATAGTTCTGAGTCCCGACGGTCAAAGCCTTGCTAGTGGTGGTGGTGACAGGCAGGTCAAGGTTTGGGAAGTCTCTCCTTTAGCGGAAACTATTTCTGGTGAGGAAGAAGTCGCATTACTCAAAACCCTCACTGGGCATACTGAGGGGGTTCGCGCTGTAGCCATTAGCCCTGATGGAGAAACTATTGTCAGCGGCTCTCTCGACAAGACTCTCAAAACTTGGAATCTTAATACCGGTGATTTACTTAAGACCCTGGAGGGACACGAGCAACCAATTTGGGCTGTGGCTATTAGTCCTGATGGAGAAACTATTGCTAGTGGCTCTCTCGACAAGACTCTCAAAACTTGGGACCTCAATACCGGTGAGTTGCTTAATACTTTTGATGAGCATGAGGGGGCTATCTTAGCCGTAACCTTTAGTCCCGATGGCAAAAATATTGTTAGTGGTAGTTCGGATAAAACGATTAAAATTTGGGATCTAGAAACAGGAGAGCTGCAAAATACTCTTGAAGGAAATACCGACTCCATTGTCTCCCTTACCATTAGTGAGGACGGACAAAACCTGGTGAGTGGGAGTGATGAAATCATCAAAATTTGGGATCTGGAGACAGGAGAGTTACAAAATACTCTCACCGGACATGCCAACTATGTTGCCTCCCTTGCTATTAATGCCAATCCCGATGCTTTCTTTGAGGGTTTAGGACCGAGGTTAGTGACTACAGGGGACGAAAAAATCAGGATTTGGAATCTCAATACTGGGGAGCCACAAGATATCATGGAAGGGCATTGGAGTCGTGTTTACTCCCTGGCTCTTAGCTCTAATGGACAGACCCTAGTAAGTGGGGGAGTAGACAAAAATATCAAGCTGTGGAATTTGAGCACAGGTGTTCTCCAAGATATTTTTCCTGGACATGATGCTTGGATTTACTCCCTTGCCATTAGCTCCGATGGACAGACCCTGGTGAGCGGGAGTTTGGACAAAACTATCAAAATTTGGCAAATGCCCCAGAGATTTTAGAGCTCATCTGTATAGAATTTGTTAATAGTAAGCCTTATCTAAGGAGGAAGCCATGACGGAATTTTTAGATTTTCTTAAGCACAAATTTGCTTATGTTGCGATTGGAGAATTCAAACCAGGTAAGTTTGAAGAAGCAGAGCAGCTCTTTGAAAAAGCTGTATCAACTTACACCACAGGTTTCAAGGGAGCTTATCTCCTGCGAGAACCTGGTACAGATAAAGGCATTGCCGTTATTCTTTGGGAAAACATCGACGATATGGAAGCTAATCAAAATGAGGCTTACCAATCAATTTTGCATCAAATGTCTCCTTTGTTTACTCAATCTCCAAGCACCTCTTTTTATGAAGTGTGTAGTGAAATTCCAGGACAAATTAGTGAGTAGGTGTTAGGTGTTAGGTGTTAGGTGTTAGGTGTTAGGTGTTAAACATTTTCTCTCCTGTGAAAATTCTCTCACCTCCTGCCTCCTATCTTCCAAGCACTAGTGCAGCGGGCATGGAAATAGCCCACCAGTTTGAGATTGATAGAATCCTCACTCTATAAGCATTCTTAATTCTTCATTCTTCATTCTTCATTCCGCGCCAGCGGTACTAGCCCCTAACTACTCTTGCTAGATGATTAAGTTGCTTGATATTGGCTAAGCACAGAGTCTGATATTGCTGATCAATTTTAACCCAGCCTTTACTGTCGAGTTTTTGCATAATTTTGGTGGTATCTTCAACACTGATATCTGTGACATCAGCTAAATCCTTGTAGGGTATGTTCAATATTTCCATACCCTGCGCCGTTGATTGACCGTAGCTCTGTGCTAAGCTAACCAGGGTATTAGCCAGCCTCACTGCTGGTGGCTGACGGCGTAGTTGGAGACGGATATTAGTCTGGCGTAGCCGCCGCACCATTAGTTGCAACATACGGTGGTGTAACTGGGGATCTTTAAACAGAGTTTGAATAAAGCGTTGAGCAGGTACACTAAGCAGTTTAACTGTAGAAAGAGCAACAACATCAGTGGAGCGGGGTGATTCATCGAGAATTGCCATCTCACCAAAAAAATCACCTCTACCCAAAATTGCCAGCGCTACAGCATTTTCTCCGTAGAGGCGTCGAACTTTTACCCAGCCAGAGACAACAAAGTACACTGCATTACCCCAGGAATCTTCCATTAAGACTGCTCTACCTGTTGGGTATTCGTGTTCTACTGCAACAGACAGGAACAACTCTAATGTCTGTGGATTAGCTGTATTGAACAGTGGGAAAATCTCGCTAAAAGCCTTTGTTTGCATGAAAAGTTTTCAAAAATTATATCTGAGGATGCTCAAGGGTAACATTTATAGCAGTCGCCAGGGCGGTTAAGACATTCTCAGGTAAGGCAAGTGAACAAGGGGCTACCATCCCCTTGTCCTAATCGCCTTGGCGGTTGCTATAACATCACTAGAGCGTCGATGAGCGTATTTATAAAATTCTAGTCCAGGCAGGAAACTGGGGAGAGGAATTAGAGTAAATCCTTGCAGCATTGGCAACTGGGGAGAGCTGAGGAAGCTGAGGGAGCTGAGGGAGCTGAGGGAGCTGAGGGAGTTGAGGGAGCTGAGGGAGCTGAGGGAGCA
>JAAHHL010000533.1 GCA_010672185.1 Caldora sp. SIO3E6
TCTGTCATCGATCGCAACAATATCACCGATCCGCAGTTCGATGATTTGGGTATTACAGGGGAGTCGGAACTGTATGAGCTTAGCTTTCGCCAACCATTGATTCGCACTCCTGTAGAAGAATTGGCTCTCTCCGTCGGATTTAGCTACAAGGACGGTCAAACCTTTATCTTTGATAACATCCCTCAACCCTTTAGCATTGGTGCTGAGACGGATGGAGTGACTCGTACCAGTGTGTTTCGCTTTGGACAAGACTATATTAGACGAGATTCCCAGGGAGCCTGGTCCGGGCGATCGCAATTTAACCTTGGCACAGGATTGTTTGATGCCACAACCAATCCTTCACCGATTCCTGATGGTCATTTTGTCAGCTGGCTGGGTCAAATGCAACGGGTGCAGCGCCTTGATGAGAATAACTTGTTGCTAATGAGCTTGGATGTGCAGCTTACTCCTGATAGTCTCTTACCATCGGAGCAGTTTGTCATTGGTGGTGGACAATCCCTCAGAGGTTATCGGCAGAATGCTCGTTCTGGGGATAATGGCTTTCGTTTTTCCCTTGAAGATCGTATCACCTTGGAGCGGAATGAAGGAGGAATTCCCGTTTTCCAGCTAGTGCCGTTTGTCGATCTCGGTTAAGTTTGGAATAGTTCTGATAATCCAGATCCACTGCCAAATCAGACTTTTTTGGTTAGTGCAGGTTTAGGGTTGTTGTGGGAACCAATGCCAGGTTTTAATCTCCGCGTCGGCTATGGTTTTCCAATTATTGATTTAGATGATCGTGGTACTAATGCTCAGGATGAGGGTTTTTTCTTTGGTGTTAATTTTCAGTTGTTTTAGCTAAGAGGTTGCGATCGCAACCTCTCTTGTTGCTCTGGTGTGCCTCTATGGTAAATTCTCTTCAAACCCAAGACTCTAATACCAAAGGTTCCACCTGTTGAATGCGTTGGAAATCATTGTCAGCAGAAACAACTGTAAGGTTGTAGTATATTGCTGTAGCCGCAATCCAGAGGTCATTGTCTCCAAAGCCAAGGTTTTGTAGGTTGAAGTTTCGTAGCTTTATTTTATCTTTGGGACCAAAAGTAGCCATCAGTTTTCCTTTGAGAGAGCCGTAAATTTCAGAAATGGGGAGGGGTGAGCGAAAAAAAGGGTGGGGAGCGGAGGAGCGGAGGAGCGGAGGAGCGGAGGAGTTGGGGAGCTGAGTAAGAAGAGAGAACTGATAATTTTTGGATACTTAGCTAGGAAATCCCACCCAAAATTTCGTTCACCCAATGGGGAGATTAATCGGGTATAAGTCGATTGTGTCTATAAAAGCTTTGACTTGTTGGAGGTTAGCTGCTCTTAGTTCAGATTTAGCCGCCATGTAAAAGAGCTCTCCACAGACGATGGTACTAGTGGCAACGCCTGCTTCTGTGTGAAGTTGTAGCTGCTGAATCAAGGTAGGTTCGCCGAAGATGATACGACTACAGTGGTTGGTGTCGAGCAAATACATCAAACAAGCCGCCTTAAATATATCTTGATATTTTTTGTTTCGTTTTTCTAGACTGTCCCAACGATCTTTATTAACTTGTACATCAAATGTAGTGCTAGGTTCCCACCAACCAGGATAGTAATAGAATTTTATGCCTTGTACTGTGTGCAACCCTAATTGCATATCATCGTGAGGACCAATCCACTCTGCTGCCTCAAATGTTCCATTTTCCAGATTTTCCTTTATTTTATCTGCTGAATAACTTGGCGCCAAATTCTCATCCTCATCCGCATCTGTAAACTTATAAATTTTAAACTCTTCTTCCTCTTCTTCCTTTTCTTCACTCCATTCTAAAATATCTTTTCCCAATCCAACAATTCGCATTTTTAGTCCGTTGAAATCCTGCGGTGAATTGACTTCTTTCTTAAACCAACCCCCCATTTGTCCTCCTGTACCTCCTCCGGGAAAAGCTATGACGTTTAATTTCAACTTTTCATAGACTTTTTGCATATAAGTTAGGGAATCTGGATCGTTATTTCCTTCTCCTTTGTAAAAAAGCCAAGAATTTTGTTCTTCTGGAGTTAGACCAAATGGAATCGCACTACCAAAATAAAGAGCTTTGTATTTAGGTTTATCGTAATAAATTCCACTGTAGCTACAGTCTATTGTGCCTTCACTAACATCTTTTAAAATTTTTGTTGTTTTTCCTTCCCTATTCAAGTTAATTTTAAATTCACCGTTACTCATGGATTCAACTAAATCACAAACTCTTTGTGGAGCATTATAGAGAATTGATTTATTCTTTAGCTCCTTTCCTAAAAATGTAGTCATATTCCAAGTAATTACTGGAGATACTACAGGAACTGCTTGACTTTTACCTCTATTGAAACCAATTGCTGCACCCCCCACTAGACCTCCCGCTGTACCAATTACTGTAGGCACATAACGGAGAAAACCTCTGCGAGTAGGTTTACTGTTAGAATTAGGTGGACTTTTGAGATTAGCTTTAACGATAAATGCGAGTCCCTTAAACTGACCAGCAAGACTTTTTATTTCAGAAATATCGCTACCAACTTTTGGAACATCCCTAGCCGTTCTTCTCAATTTTTTAGCTAGTCTATTGGCTTCATTCTTACCTATTTCATCACCCAGAATTTCAGAGAAATTATCAGCATATACTTCAAGTTCAGCCCATTCAGTAACGGGTGATTGTCGATTTTTGAGAGCCTTTATACTATTGAGAAGACATCGCTCAATTTGTTCAAAGAAATAGGCAATATTTTGACTTTTATCTTCTTTAGAATTCTGGAAGATATCGCTTAGTTCGTATAATATTGTAGCAACTTCTCTGATGTCACTTAGCATTTTGTAGATAAATGTTATTCAGTTAAAAATTAAAAACTTTGTACTTCATCTTTATGAGAAACACTATAGCGTTGGTTTCTGGATGAGATGATAACACATTTATTCAATCAAATGCAACAAGCAACAAGAGAAAAAGACTATGATTGAGGTTTACAACTCATCGACAAACACTAGACAATGGTGGTCTCAATACTGGAAACAGTATCAAAACCTTAAATAGCACTATTGTTCCCCATTGCTAAAATATGGCAGGTCAAAAACTGATTTAGGCCAATTTTTACGAATAAAGTCAATTAACCCTGGTATTAGGACTACCTTGAATTTGAGTCGTGATTGAGGCAATCCCCACCGATAAACTCACATCAGACAGAGACACTGGCGTCTGTAAAAAATCTGTCACTTCATTGAAGAGATTCTTAAAGTACCCTGGTTGGAGACTGATGTTAACTTCTTGCAAACTTTCACTCACCCGACGAGCGATCGCTAATAAGATATCACCAACATCCACATCCATCATTTCCAAGTCTTGAGAGGACTCGAAATACACCACATGGAGTCTCCACCGCCAGAGTCCGGCTGGGGTTGGTTGCTTGAAAAAATGGGTTCTTCAGGAGATATTATGCTAAATTATCACAAACACAATTAAAAAATACTGCTGCACAATAATTTTAAGCATTGCGCTCTCATTTAGAAGAAAAAACGCATTATCAAAAAGCTCAAAGTCATACAGGATAGTAATCTTAGCTAATAAAAGCTAATAGTTTAGCATAATATGTCCTGAAGAACCCCATTTACTGTCATAACGGTAGCTGCGCGATTGCTTCCAGCACCGCCGTAAGCGATCGCAAACCTCTCTTAATCCCCTTCACCTTTCTCCATAATCACCAAATGACTATATAATTTCTGGAGAACTCTAATTGACTTCTCGAACTTGATCGTATGCTGATGAACTCATTGTGTATGGCTCAGGATTTGCTAAGTACCCTTGAATTAGATCTTTTTCAGGATGGTTCTCAATCCATTCTTTAATTTGTTTAACTTTATCGTAATCTTCCTGAAGATGATCAAAGTACATTGATTCCAGAAACTTTTGAGCCTCTTCTTGGCGAATTTGAGCTTGCCAGGATGCAGAAAAAATACGGTTCACTTCATCATGAAGGTTGCGCTCTCTCAGTGCTTCCCATTCATTCTCATCAAACCAAAATCCACAGCTACTGCATTGATCTAAGGTAAATGTCATGCCATGACCAACTTTATAACGCAGCATAATTCGCCGACACTCTGGACAGAGTTTAGCTTTTTGCACATCAGAAACCTCAATCGGCATAGAATCTGGCTGCTTTTCCGGCAAGATTTCTCCCTGTTCGTCCAGCCAATCCCAATAATCTGAAGATGATATCCATTTGCCATCACACTTGTGACATTTGCCAGCTTTTAAGTTAGACTCAAGTTTACTAGTTTTCAAATCTATTGTTGGACATACAGGACATTTCATTCAGTTTCTCTCCCTACGAGAAATCACGCTAATCAATTGTAATCTCTACACAGATTTTTTTAAAGGATAATACAAGAGGTATCAGGGCATAAGTAGTCGGACAAAAGTTTTGGTATCTGCATGAATTTTTGTAAATACACCTGAAATAGCACTATTGCTCCCCATTGCTAAAATATGGCAGGTCAAAAACTGATTTAGGCCAATTTTTACGAATAAAATCAATTAACCAAGGAGCTGACAAGACTACATAGACCATGCCAACCCACCAATAAGCATTAAGTTGCTCTAAAATATCAGCAGTTTCCGTGGTGCTGGCATCCTTGGGGAGTAATTCTAGACCAACAGCAGCAAGATTGTTCAGAGCATGACAAATAATCGGGACAATTAGGGTGCGAGTTTTGAGGTAGAGCAGTGCCATCATTAACCCAAAAACAAACAAGCCAGCAATATTGGGATGAAGGATGCCAAATACCAAAGAAGTCAGTAACAAAGCTGGGGTAATTCCCCATTTAGCTGCCCATCGGTGTAACAGTATGCCTCGAAATAGCAGTTCCTCGGTTATGGGTGCTACTACAACCACAGTAATAACTGCTAAGATATTGCTCAGTGCAGGGGCAAAATTGTCGGAACCAGAGAGAAAAATTGGCTCACTCAGTATTGACTCCACTAACTCAGGAGCGACAAACGATAGTAGATAAAACAGCAGTTGACCCGAACCTAGGGAAAACAACAAAATATTAATCACAATGCCTATGGTTGGTAACCACCGGTATTGATGTGGTACTTTACCAATGAGATAATCGGTTTTGACTTGTAACTGACTTAACCGCTCTACTGCCCAAAGACATAGCAAAATAAAGATTAAATTGTAGCTAATCAGAGTAAAAATTGGCTCATTAGGGTTCAAGCCGCTCAGTTCAGTAACTATACGGAGAAGAAAGCTTAGAGCCAGAGATATTAACAGAGCACAGAGCAGCAGACTGCGAGTCGTGAAATTGACAAATGGGTTCTCAGAGTTCATTTAGGTGTTAGGTGTTAGGTGTTAGGTTTTTTCCACTTAAAAATCATCAGTTATTCTTTGTCTTCCCATCTCCCTCAGCTCCTCAGCTCCTCAGCTACTCAGCTCCTCAGCTCCCTCAGCTCCTCAGCTCCCTCAGCTCCCCAGCTCCCTTAACAGGAGTATCAAGAGGTAGAATGAGTAAAGAGCTAAAAAGCTGATAACTCATCGCTTAAATAATGAGTTC
>JAAHHL010000534.1 GCA_010672185.1 Caldora sp. SIO3E6
TACTCTCTTTCCCTACTCGACGCTCTTTCTGCCTCCTTCCTTCTGCCTCCTGCCTCCTGCCTCCTTCCTCCTGCCTCCTGCCTTCTGCCTCCTGCCTTCTGCCTCCTGCCTCCTGCCTCCTGCCTTCTGCCTCCTATTTATTAAGATGCTGATAACTATTGTATCTTCTTGTATCACCCCTCCTCTGATCTACTCCCATGTGGGTTATGCTAAGAAAGATCAAGCAATTATTAAAAAAACCTTAAGTTAAATCGGGTATTATATGAGGAACAAGGAAATTCATAAACTACCATGCCTGTTGCCTGTTGCCTCCCCTGATCACCAGACTGATTCAGAAGAGCCTACATAAGTGAGTAGCTTTGAGTAGGTCTTATGTAACAGTCTTTACCGAAAGAGGATATTCTATGACTCCTACAATGCTGCGTCAGTTATGGTCTTTAATCGAAAAGACTCAAGCTAACTTTCTACTGAAGCTAGATGATACGAGCTTAGTGGACTGGCTATTGAAACAACTAGAGTACCAACAAGCTCTCAATCCTGAAGAAGTTCATATCTTGAGTGACTATCTCAGCAATCGGTTGTCTCTCATCCGGGATATAGCCCAGCAGCGTTAGTTAAGGAAATCCTCTGGTGGGTATAATTAAGCTGTATTGATGGCTAAGTTATGCTTCTTCAGCGATCGCATACCCTATTCTAGTTCACTTTCCTGGGTTAATTTAAACCCCAGATTCGGTTATTATTATTGACGCTGCCGAAAACCCTGTCTATGCAAGAGCAGGGATGTTGGCGAAGCCTCTCGTAGAGAAGGCAAGGTGGCGCTTTTAAGCGCATTGTAATTCTTTGGTATTTTTCAGTATAATAAAACAAGAACATTGAAGAGGTCGAATCAATGCTAGTTCTTGAGTACAAAGTCAAAGCCAAGCCAGTTCAATACCGAGCTATTGATGAAGCAATTAGGACGGTTCAATTCATCCGTAATAAGTGCTTACGGTATTGGATGGATGCACCTAAGCAAGACAACATCAAGCGCTTTGACTTGAACAAATACTCAACAGAACTACGTAATGAATTCACATTTGTTAAAGACCTTAACTCAATGGCTTGTCAGGCTTCTGCTGAACGAACATGGTTCGCTATTTCTCGTTTTTACGATAACTGTAAGTCTAACAAACCAGGAAATAGTGGTTTTCCTCGGTTTCAGAAAAACAATCGTTCAGTTGAGTACAAAACGACAGGCTGGAAGCTTCACCCAACCTTACGACGGCTCACTATTACGGATAAAAAAGGTATTGGTGAGTTAAAACTGTTAGGTAAGTGGGATATTCATACTTATCCGGTCAAATCTATGAAGCGGGTTCGCTTGGTTCGTAGAGCCGACGGTTATTACTGTCAGTTTTGTGTTGATGTTGAGTGCATTGATATTCAGCCTCATACTGCACAAAAAATTGGGTTGGATGTAGGTTTAGAGTCTTTCTATACTGACTCTAACGGACATAGTGAGCCTAATCCCAGATTCCTCAGAAAAGCTGAATCAGAAATCAAACAAGCTCAACGTCGCATTTACAAAAAGAGGAAAGGCTCAACTCAACGCCGCAAGGCAAGAGCCAGATATTCTCGAAAACACTTAAGAGTAAGTAGGCAACGGAATGAACATGCTAAGAGCCTAGCACGTAACGTATGCAAGTATAACGACTTAGTAGCCTATGAAGACTTAAGAGTTAGTAATATGCTCAAGAACCACTGTCTAGCTAAGTCAATCGCTGATGCTAGTTGGTATCAGTTCAGGCAGTGGATAGAGTATTTTGCTGGCAAGTTTGGGAAAGAAGCTGTTGCCGTTCCACCACAGTACACATCACAAGAGTGTAGCCAGTGCAAACGGGTAGTCAAGAAATCTCTAAGCACAAGAACTCATGTGTGTCAGTGTGGCTGTGTTCTTCATCGGGACACCAACGCGGCAATCAATATTTTGCACAAAGCAAAATCTAGGGGAGGGCATCCCCGAAGTAACGCTAAGGGAGTAGCTACCTCTACGCTAGTTGGCGCAAGCCTGCTAGAGCAAGTGGCTACGACGAACTTAGAATCCCCGTCTATGCAAGAGCGGGGAGTGTCAAAAACTACTGACCTAAATCGCCCAACCTGTTTTAGGCAAAGACTGTAACACCGAATTTGTCATGGCTTCAGTTACTTCCCATTCTGCCAAACATCAAAAGTCGAAAGCTCTCAAACCAGGTAGCCGCCGCCCAGCTAAGGAACTTTGTAGTGAATGTGGTCTATGTGATACATATTATATTCATTATGTCAAGGAAGCTTGTGCTTTCTTAAATCAGCAGATTACCGAACTCGAAGTACAAGCCCACGGAATCAGCCGCAACTTAGATAACCCTGATGATTGGTATTTTGGTGTCAGTCAACAGATGATGGCAGCTAAGAAAAAAGAACCAATTGCTGGAGCTCAGTGGACAGGTATTGTTAGTGCGATTGCGATCGCTATGCTCAATAGCGGTAAGGTAGAAGGCGTTGTTTGTGTCCAAAATACCACAGAAGACCGCTTTCAGCCGATGCCGGTAATTGCTCGTACTCCTGAAGAGATTCTAGCAGCACGGGTGAATAAGCCAACTCTCTCCCCTAATCTTTCCATACTAGAACAAATTGAGCAATCCGGGATGAAGCGGTTGCTGGTGATTGGAGTCGGTTGCCAAATCCAGGCATTAAGAGCGGTGGAAAAACAACTAGGTTTAGAAAAACTGTATGTTTTGGGAACGCCTTGTGTTGATAATGTGACCCGCGCTGGTTTACAAAAATTCCTGGAAACTACCAGTCGCTCCCCAGAAACCGTGGTACATTACGAATTTATGCAAGACTTCCGGGTTCACTTCAAACATGAAGATGGCTCTATTGAGAAAGTGCCTTTTTTCGGTTTGAAAACTAACCAGCTCAAGGATGTGTTTGCCCCCTCTTGCATGAGTTGTTTTGACTATGTTAACTCCCTGGCAGATTTAGTAGTAGGCTATATGGGAGCCCCCTTTGGTTGGCAGTGGATTGTGGTACGCAATAACATTGGGCAAGAAATGCTGGATTTAGTGCAAAATCAGCTAGAAACCCAACCGGTAAGTTCCAAGGGAGATAGAAGCCAAGCAGTGCAACAGAGTATTCCTGCCTATGATCAAGGAGTTACCTTACCCATGTGGGCAGCAAAAATGATGGGGGTTGTCATTGAAAAAATTGGTCCGAAGGGTTTAGAGTATGCTCGTTTTTCTATCGACTCTCACTTCACCCGCAATTACTTATATGTGAAGCGCCATCATCCAGAGAAGTTAGAAGCTCATGTACCTGAATATGCCAAGCGAATTGTAGGGCAATATAAGTTACCGAATAAGTAATATCAATTCCGGCTACATTGGGATAATATTCATTCTGGTTGGGGCGCAATGCTTGCCATTGGTGTCAACTTAAGCCTAGACGTAGCTGACTAGCTGGATTCCCCAACTCACCTTGGATTCAAATCCAAGGCTAATAGCTGAAGTCCATTAAAATGGACTAAATCCTTCGGCTTCACCGAAAGCGGCTATACTTCGCTTTGCTCACCATGCTGCGCAAAGGTTGTTTGTTTTTTGTTTTTTGTTTTTTGACAAACAACTAACAACCAACAACAAATAACACGTTAGCGTAGCGGCACGTTAGCGTAGCGGGGCAAAGCCCAGTGCAATCCCCCGTGCTTTAGCCGGGGGATGAGTTAACTTACATTTAGTCATCTTTAGATGACTTGAGCTATTAGCCTGGAGTTTAAACTCCAGGCGGGATAATGGTTTCACCTTAAGTTGACACCAATGAATGCTTGCGCCCGCCAGTATATAAACAGTAATATTTTGAAAGCACCTGAGGCGCGGGGTGTGGTGTCGAATCTTGCGCCGCAATGGTAAGGAAGAAACACTTTTTCATATCTCCAAAAGTTGCTCAACCATACCACAGGGATTCTACTGTCTCAATTACATCTTGTTTCCAATAACCCTTGATCAATGTCCCATCTCCCTTCTCTAACAAAGTAACATGACCGAGTTTCCTACCAGGACGAGACTGAGATTTACCGTACCAATGGACAAAACTATGGGGTAAATTGGCTAGCTTTTGTCGTTTTTCTCGGTAGTCATCCTGGGAATCTTCGTAACCCAACAGATTTACCATCACTGCCCCTGTACAATGCATAGTGGGACTACCTAAAGGTAAACCAACAACTGCCCGCAGCTGCTGTTCAAACTGAGAAGTATCACAGGCATCAAGGGTATAATGTCCAGAATTGTGGGTGCGAGGAGAGACTTCGTTTACCAATACTTTGCCCCTGGTAGTTAAAAATAATTCGATACCGAAGACACCCACTACTTGAAGACTGCTCAAGAGAGTGGCCGCGATCGCTTCAATTTCTGCTATAGTAGTTGGGCTAATGTCGGCAGGTACGATTACTCGACGACAAACCTGTTCTTCCTGCTGGGTTTCTACCACTGGGTAAACTACGATTTCCCCAGTAACTGAACGAACTGCAATTACTGCTAACTCCCGCTCAAAATCCACAAATTCTTCTAGCATTACAGGCTGATAGTCTAGCTGTTGCCAAGTGGAATCTAAGCTCTGACTATCCCGAATAATAAAAGTACCTTTGCCATCATAGCCCTGGCGTCGTACTTTCAGTACTAGGGGAAACTCTAAATCATTTCCCCGCGTCCCCCTGTCTCCGTGTCCCCGCGTCTGTTGATCATTTCCCTCGCACCTTTTTTCCCTCACCCCCTGCTTCCCTTCAAGGCTGATAAAATTAGGTTGGGGTAAGCCAATTTCTTGAAGATAGCGGCGTTGTTGATACTTATCCAATAGAGGTGCTAAAGCTGCTAAGCTGGGCTGAAAACAGACACCTTGCTCTACCAAGGGCATTAAAGCTTCGAGGTTAATAAATTCGTTTTCAAATGTGATCACATCACAGTGAGCTGCTAGTTTAGTAGTAGCAGCAGCGTCATCAATCGAGGCGAAGATACATTCGGAAGCGATCGCCACCGCTGGATCATGAGGAGAGGGCGTCTGAATTACCAGTTCAATCCCCAAAGACTCAGCTGCACCTGCCATCATCCAAGCCAACTGCCCTCCACCAATAATGCCAACCCACTTACTCTGGTTGGGGATTGGGGACTGTAAATTTTCATTATGCATCGTCTGTGTCACAGCTCCCGCATTCTAAACAGCTAAATATCCAGTCTTAGGTTGTTATACCATTGATTGTGAGACTTGGCTTTTTTTCCATGTATTCTAGATCGAAGCTCCTGTCAATATTTTTACTTACCAGCACTCTTTTGTTTGTCCCAGCTGAGGGTACCGACTTAGCGATCGCTGGAACTTGTGTTGCTGGTTCAAGTTGTCCCCCACCTCCAATACAATTTATCCCTGGGCAACGTATCACCATTGAAGTAGTTAACCTCACGCAAGGTTTGATTCAGCTGCAACAGATGCCTGTTACCGACTCACTTACCATAAGTCCCGGACAAGTGCGAACCTTGTTTAGAGGAAGTACCATAGACAGATCGGAG
>JAAHHL010000535.1 GCA_010672185.1 Caldora sp. SIO3E6
TTGTTAGGTTGTGTTATGCAAGATGACCCTCCCTTCTCTGGGGAAACTTTAGAAGAGGTGATTCGGGAGCGCCGGGACTACTTACTCTCCTCGATTGATGATGATGAGTGGGAATTGCTGTTTCAAGTAATGAAAAAGCAAACCGTCAGAGGCGATATGGAGCACAATATTCTATTGCGCAGTATGTTTGTCTTTGAATACCGCGATCGCGACGGTCAATGGTTTGACATTAACCCGGTGTTAGCAGAATCGCCAAAGTTTAAATCATGGTTGAAACAAAACAACTAGCAGGCATTGCAACATATAACCAACGCTCTTTAAAAGCCCTAGATCGAGCTTTGTTTTTCTCCCAAGGGGAGTTTTCCCTCGTGTTAGTGCGGTGCAACTATCACAGTCTGCAACAGCGGGTGTTGGAGGATTTACGGGAACTAGCTCAAGATCGCTATACCATTCGAGAGTTAGAACTACCATCATCCGCCACTACTCTCTACACAACTATTCAAAACTACGAGCACAAAGCGGGTGAGGAAAAAAAGGGGTGGGGAAAAGAGTTAGCTGACGCGGAGACGCGGAGACACGGAGACGGGGAGAATAGAAATCCCACCTCACATTTCGTTCACCCGCACAAAACCCCCTGTGCCTCAGTTTTATCCCATCCCGCCTTGATTATTTCCGGTTTGGAGTCGGTAAATGCTTTGGAAGACTTGTTTACTTCCAGCAATCAAGTACGGGATGAATTTCGCAAGCGGTTGCCTTTCCCGCTGGTATTGTGGGTGAATGATGAAGTACTGGAAAAGCTAGTACTGTTTGCCCCAGATTTCGCTAGTTGGGCTGCTGCACCAATTAAATTTGAAATTACTACCGATGAGTTAATCGGTTTACTGCGGCAAAGGGCAGATACTCTGTTTACATCTCTGTTGCATCCCAGGCAACACAGAGATGGCTTGTGGCAGTTTGCTACCCACCATTCCACCCTAAATTTGACCACAGATCACCGCTCTCGTGTGGAATTGGAAGCGGCTTTGAGTGATTTAAAACGTCGTCAACAATTAATTGGCCCTCAACTCAAAGCCAGTCTACAATTTTTACTTGGTCAATATGAACATGCTCGCGACGAGATTGATTCTGCCCTAGATCATTACCGGCAAAGTTTGAAGTTTTGGCGAGCTAGCCAAAATTCGGAAGGAGAGGGACTGCTGCTACTGTATATAGGTTGGTGTTATTGTCGCAAAGCTGATTTACATCGGTCTAACAAAGTTCGTAACTGGCAAGAGGCAACCCATCACCTAGAACAAGCTATTGATGCTTTTGAGCAGGCTAAGCGTCAAGATATAGTTGCTCAGTTTATTACTCAACTGGCGGAAGTATGGCAATACTTGGAAAAATGGGAGCACTTACGAGATCTAGCTCAAAAATCTCTCCACTTACATCAAATCTATGGCTCACCACTGCAACTCGCTCAAGATCACGGCTTTTTAGCTGAGGTAGCAATTCGGCATTCCAGGTGGGGAGATGCTAAAAATCAGGCTCGCAAGGCTCTTTTTCTGTTAAGTAATGTTCTGGAAGATAGGGAGACGCGGAGATGGGGAGATGGGGAGACGCGGAGACGCGGAGACGCGGGGACGCGGGGACGCGGGGATGGGGAAGACAAGGGAAATATTGACAATTCCCAATTCCCAATTCCCAATTCCCAATTCCCAATTCCCAATTCCCAATTCCCAATTCCCGATTCCCAATTCCCAATTCCCGATTCCCGATTCCCAATTATCAACAACCACGGATTTTTACTAAATCAACTATATCAGTTATATTTAGTCAAATCCCAGCAGCAATTGGCTATGCAGTTGGATGCTCGTCAGCAGCTGTCCCAAGCCCGTAAGGAGCTGCAACAAAATATTGAGTTAAGTGATTATAATTCTAGAATTCAACGTTATCTTTACTTACTAGAAAGTTTACGTAAGCTTTATTTTGAACAAAAATGTTACTTAGAAGCGTTTCGCCTCAAGCAAGAACAACGTTTGGTAGAGCAACTCTATGGCTTTCGGGCTTTTATTGGTGCTAATCGCCTACAGCCCCAACGCCCAATTAGGAACCAACTAATGCCAGCGGAGGAGCAGCAAGAAATTATTGCCCGGGAAATTGCTGCTTCTGGACGACAGCAGGATGTCAACCGCTTGATTGAACGCCTGAGCCGCGCCAACTATAAACTAATAGTTATTCATGGTCAGTCAGGAGTAGGCAAAAGTTCCATTGTTTCTGCTGGATTAGTGCCTGCCCTCAAAAATCAAGCTTTAGGCGATCGCATCGCTTTGCCCATCGTAGTGCAAGTTTACACTGACTGGGTGCGGGAACTAGGGAAATCTTTACACAAAGCCCTCCTAGAGTTTGGCTCCCATGAAAGGGAAGAACTGATTAATTTAGTTTTCCAGGAAGAGCGCATTGATCAGGGTCAAATTAAAGTGATTCTGGAACAACTGCGACAAAATTCCGAAAACAATTTGTTGACAATTATCATTTTTGACCAATTAGAAGAATTTTTCCTGGAATATAGCAATCAATCCCAAAAAGTTGTATTTTATGAGTTTATCAGAAACTGCCTCAATTTGCCCTTTGTTAAGGTAATTTTCTCAATTAGGGATGAATCTCTCCATCACTTATTAGAAATTGAACAATTCAAGCTCGAAGTCATCGAGAACAATATTCTGGATAAAAATATTCGTTATCCTTTAGATAACTTTTTATTGGCAGATGCCCATGCCGTAATTCACCATCTGACAGAACGAGCTCATTTTTATTTAGAACCAGCTTTAATTGATGAATTGGTCAGAGATTTAGCAGGAGAAATGTCCGTAGTACGTCCCATTGAGTTGCAGGTAGTAGGGGCACAGCTACAGACGGAGCAGATTACCACCTTGGCTCAGTATCAGCAACATGGTCCCAAGGAAAAACTAGTAGAGCGATTTTTAGAAAAGGTGATTAAAGACTGCGGCTCAGAAAACGAAGAGTCAGCTTGGCGAGTCTTGTATTTACTCACCGATGAACATAATAACCGTCCCTTAAAAACTCATGAAGAGTTGGCAGAATTATCAGGAATTGAAGCCAAAACCTTAGATTTAATTCTCGAAATATTGGAAAAATCTGGATTAGTTTTTCTCTTCTCAGAAATTACCGATCACCGCTATCAATTAGTTCATGATTATCTAGTAGGGTTTATCCGCCAAAAACAACAATCCAGCAACGAGGCAGAATTACTCTTAGAAATAGAAGAGTTGCGCAAAACCGAACAACAACTGCGTGCGGAACTCAGGGAAAAAGAACTCAAAACCCAATTAGCCAAAGCCACCGCCCAACAAAAAAAACTTACGGAAAAGCTCAATCAAGTTCTTCAACAAAGATTGCGAGAAGAGCGTATTCGGGGATTAGTGCTAGCCCTATTAACAGTCGTATCTGGGATACTGGGAACCTGGGCTTTTATCAGTGAAAATAACTTCCAGTTAATTGCCTTGAGCGCTTCTTCGGAAGCCTTGCTGTCTGATAACAGTACTTTTGATGCCCTGGTCACCAGTTTACCAGCGGGGAAACAACTACAACAGTCTTTGGGGGCAACAGCGGAAGCTCAAACCAGGGTAGTCACAGCCCTTCAACAGGCAGTTTATAGTGTTAGGGAAAGGAACCGTTTCCAAGGGCATACCGATTGGGTTAGTAGTGTTAGTTTTAGTCCCGACGGTGAGCTGATTGCTTCCGGGAGCAAGGACAATAGTATTAAACTTTGGCACAAAGATGGTAGCCTATTCCAAGATCTTCCAGGACATGAAGATGGAGTTCATAGTGTCAGCTTTAGTCCAGATGGTAAAATAATTGCTAGTGCTGGGGCTGACAACCAAGTTAAGCTTTGGCAACGCCATGACACAGGTAAGTTTGAAGCTATACCGGCACAAGTTCTAACAGGGCATACTCAACCAGTCAACAGTGTTAGCTTTAGTGCCGATGGTAAAATAATTGCCTCAGCTAGTTGGGATAATACAGTTAAACTTTGGAGCAGAGATGGTAAATTGCTGAAAACCCTAACAGGGCATACAGATTTTGTCTTAGATGTGAGTTTTAGTCCCGATGGTAAGCTAATTGCTTCAGCAAGTAGGGACAAAACCATAAGACTTTGGAGTAGAGATGGTGAGTTGCTCAAGACTCTCACCCAGCATGAAAAACCTGTTACTAGTGTTAGCTTTAGTCCAGATAGTCAAAGGCTGGCTAGTGCTAGTGTGGACAATACAGTTAAACTTTGGCAGCCCAATGGCGAACTAATCAATACCTTCGAGGGTCATAGTAAATCAGTACTAAGTGTCAACTTCAGTCCCGACAGCAAGACTCTTGCCAGTGCTAGCGATGATAATACCGTCAAACTCTGGCATTTAGATGGAACAGGAAAAGTTGAAACCCTCAAGGGTCATGGCAATTTTGTTCAAGATGCCATGTTTAGTCCCGATGGTAACACCCTGGCTAGTGCTAGTGCTGACAACACCATCAAAATCTGGAGTGCCCAGAGTATGCCTCAAGAGATTAAAGGGCATAGTCAAGCAGTTAGTGGGGTAAGTTTTAGTCCTGTTGGTCAGACTATTGTTACCGTCAGTTGGGACAAAAGCATCAAACTCTGGAGTCGTAATGATCGTACCTTGTTGCAAGCGATCGCACAAGCTCATAGAGAACCAATACTGAGTGTCAGTTTTAGTCCCGATGGTGAGTTGCTTGCCACTGCCAGCGAAGACAAAACCGTGAAACTTTGGCAGCGTCAGGGGGACAAATGGTCAACTCAGCCTTACCAAACCTTAGAGGGGCATACGGAACAAGTCAATAGTGTCAGTTTTAGTCCCGATGGGCAGTTGTTAGTTTCTGCTAGTAATGACCAAACGGTGAAAGTCTGGAAGCAAGATGGCACCTTAGTCCAAACATTGTCAGGTCATGATGGTATAGTTTGGGGAGCAAGTTTCAGTCCAGATGGGGAGTCGATTGCTTCTGCGAGTGAAGACAAAACAGTGAAACTCTGGAGACGCAATGGTAGAGATGGTTGGGAAACTCAATCTTATAAAACTTTGGATGAGAAGCATCATGCTTCGGTTAACTGGGTAACCTTCTCTCCTAATGGAAAGTTAATTGCTTCTGCTAGCGATGATGGTACAGTAAACCTGTGGAAAAGCAACGGCAGTTTTCTGAAGACCTTAAAAGGACACAATGGTATTGTTAATTGGGTGACCTTCTCTCCCGAAGGTAACAAGATTGCATCGGGAAGTGATGATCAGACGGTGAAACTCTGGAGTCAAGGGGGTAATTTAATTACTACAGTAAAAGGTCACAAACAAGCGGTTTATGGGGTAAGTTTCAGCCCAGATGGTGAGTGGTTAGCCTCTGCTGGTGAAGACAAAACAGTAATTGTGCGGAATTTGAATTTAGATGAGTTACTGGCTAATGGTTGCCAATGGTTAGCAGATTATCATCAGAATAACCCCAATTCTCCGAGCGATCGCGCTTGTGATTAAAAAGGCAGGAGGCAGAAGGCAGGAGGCAGGAGA
>JAAHHL010000536.1 GCA_010672185.1 Caldora sp. SIO3E6
GGAGTTTAATACAAGGGCTAACTTGCTACCACTGGTGGCCTCACACTAGGGCGTCTAATCCCCAATTGAAGCGATCGCACTGGTTGCTTATACCCTACAGGCGCACACCTACTCCATTATGTAAAATAATAGCACAAAATTAAAGCAATGGAACTTGCTCCCAAAGCAAACGATACAGTTGTAAAGCCTCCTCCTTTCCCTTAACCTTAACCGGTGGCATCCTTTCCAAAGGTAGAGTGCGATCGCGCAGTTTGGCAAAAGTACCTTGGGAAATCAGAATTTCTCCAGCCTTGGCAACTCCACAAATCCGACTGGTGACATTAGTCGTATCTCCAATAGCTGCGTATTGAATTAGCTTTTCTGAGCCAATGTTTCCTGCTGCTACTTTGCCAGTATTGAGCCCAATATGGATACTAATGGTTCTTCTACCCTGCTGTCTCCACTGGTGATTGAGGCGACGCACTGCCCACTGCATAGCAATTGCTGCCTTAATAGCCCTCTCTGGATCATCTGCTTGCTGATAAGGAGCACCCCAAACCGCAAACAAAGCATCTCCAATATATTTTTCCAAAGTACCTTCGTAGGCAAAAACAATCTCCTCTACCATCACTTGGAAATATTCATTGAGCATCTCAATGATCTGGCGGGGTGCCATTTGGGAGGACATTTCAGTAAATTGGCTAATGTCACAAAATAGAGCCGTTACTTCCCTATCCACAATGCCCAAATTGCCTTCTTCCCTTAGCTTTCTACTCACTGCTTGGGGAAAAAAACGCTCCAGTTTATTACGCATTACAGCTTCCGCTTGTATCTGTTGGTAAAGCTGGGAATTATCAATCGCGATCGCAGCTTGGTTAGTCAGGCAAGTCAAAAACTCTAAATCTTCCCCAGAATAAACATGGGATAAAGACAAATTATCCACATATAATACCCCAATTACCGACTCTCGCGGTTTGAGAGGAGCACACATTGCCCCATGAATCCCTTGGATTACCACAGACTCGGAATTCCTGAGCCGTTTGTCGATACAAGCATCGTCAGAGAGAATAGCTCTTCCCTTATTGCGTACAAAATTGGTAATCTTTTTACTGTAGAACTGCCCTATTACTGGAATACCTGGGCGTAACTTAAATGCTTTTTGTTCGAGTTGTCCAGTTAATTGATTAACCAACAAGATTACTGCTCTATCCACATGCATAATCTCGAACAGTAGGTTGAGAATTTTCTCCAACAAATTTTCCGGTTCCTCAGGAGAAGCAAATTCCTTACTTACCTGTAATAATATTTCTAATTTAGCCATGGCTCGCAGTGAAGCATCCTGTTGTGAGAGCTTGAGGATGGAGATATCTGTGGTAACAGGATATAGTGAGTTGGGTATAGTGATCCGGGTTTGCTCAGGGGAGACTTGTTTGAGAATTGAGATCTCGGAATCTGTATCATTCTGAACAAGTTTTGGCGGAGGAGAAGCTATCCCCTCAACAAATTGACAAATTGCCTTGCCAAAACGAATTGAGTCCCCATTTTTGAGTTTACTATGGTTAATTTTGCTCTCGTTAACAAAAGTACCATTGAGGCTGTTCCTGTCTGTAATCGTCACACCATCCTGAGCAAGGGCAATTTCCGCATGTTGACGGGAAAGACTCTCATCGAATAAGACAATACTATTGTCCATTCCTCGTCCAATAGTATTGACACCAAACTTCAATTGATGAGTTTTTGCTTTAGGAGTACCAGGGGCATAGATTAGATAGGGTAAGTCCATTGATTTGGGTTGTGAAGTAATAAGCGTCTAACGGCGAATTAAGAATGAAGAATTAAGAATCGCCGAAAAAGAACGCTAGAAACTAATTATATCAAGGTTTTCAGACCTAAATCAGTGTTTTTTAGTTTCTGAAGAGTAATAAGTAATAAGTAATAAGTAATAAGTAATGAGCAGTAGTAGGACTTCAGTCCAAAAAGAAGCCAGAAACAAAGAGTGAAAATTCTCTAAAACCTAAAACCTAAAACCTAAAACCTAAAACCTAAAACCTAACACCTAAAACCTAAAACCTAAAACCTAAAACCTAAAACCTAACACCTAACACCTATTCAAACCCGAAAATTACGACTTATTCAGCAAGTCTTGTTTTAGCACCGTGGGAATTTGGGTAACTATTTGTGAAGCTATTTCCTCTGGTGTGTCCGTAGCATTTATTCTAATATGTAGGTCAGCTTCAGCATAAAGACCTTGCCGCTGCTCCAAAAGCTGGTGTAAAGTTTGAGCTGGATCAGGCTGTTTGAGGAGAGGGCGAGTAGTATCCTCTTTAAGACGCTCGATTAGTACTTCTACCGGTGCATCTAGCCAAACAATCAAGCCGTGGTGCAGGTAACTCCAGTTAATTGGTTTGATGACAACACCACCACCTGTCGCAATGATCAACTTAGTATAAGCCGATAATTCCGATAATACTTGACTTTCAAGTTGCCGAAAAGCTTCTTCTCCACTTTCAGCAAAAATCTCGTTAATTGTTTTACCAGCAACTTGCTCAATCACGACATCTGAGTCACAGAAACCGTAACCCAGCTGACTTGCTAATAGATGTCCTACAGTCGTCTTACCAGAACCCATCATGCCGATGAGAAAAACATTTATTCCTTCTAACAAGTCATTCACTTAGATACTTACCCTCGTTGACTATCTTCCTGGTGTTATTTTAACTAGAATTTGGGAAGTGTGGGAAGTGTGAGGGTGAGGAAAAAAAAGGTGTGGGGAGTGTGGGGAGAAAAGAACAGCTATCTTGTATTTTATAATGGTTCATAGATGAACACTGTAAATCAATGGGAGTTATACTATGGGAACATACTATTCACTAGGTGTAGTTCAAGCTTTTGAAGCTCAAACAATAGCATCATTAACATCAGAGCAGCTAGCAAATACAGTAAACGAAAGACTGAATCTTGATCTGTTTGATTGGAATTTTACCGATGGTTGTTTACAGGGAACCCTTAAGGACGGTTTATTTTCAGAAAATATTGCCGATTTATTTCAAAAGTTGGCAGCGATCGCTAATAGAAGCAGAGATACGGTGGAATACTATTTACAAGAGTTTGGAGATAACATTGAGGAATATCCTCAAGAATTCTGTAGACTGATTTTTTTTGATGACGAAGGAAATAAAATTAAGCTAGAAGCCGACTTGGTTTTGCTGTTTATCGAAGGCAAAGTCTTAGCAGAGATGTTTAGTATTGAACCAGCATTGATCAACTGGTTATTCCGACATAGTAGTTTCGACAATCCCTTAACAGGAGCAATCATGAGTAGTATTGTGGGATAGAGGGAGAATTTAGAATTTAGAATTGGGAATTGGGAATTGGGAATTGGGAATTGGGAATTGGGAATTGGGAATTGGGAATTGGGTTGGTTAATCAACGACAAGAGCCACAAGTCCTAATTTCGCGACACTCATTACTCTCCAGAAAAAAGGCTCCGAGGCAAAAGTAGCTAAGGAAAGCTGACTAGTTTGCTCATCTTATTTTTGATGTGGAATTTGCTCCTATTTCCTATTCCCCATTCCCCGTGTCGTCATACGATCATTCTTAATTATTAATTATTCATTATTAATTATTCATTATTCATTGCCTACTCTTGACTAATTGGGGCATTCTGTGCTATCTAAATGGTTTGTTTTGAAAGTGGTTTCCTCTTCCCTTTTTCTTCAGCATGAACAACTTCTGGCTACCGATATTTTTCAAGGCTATTGCTCAACCTGCTAAAGCAAATTTTGTGCGACAAACTCGCCAGACAATGGCTGTACAGGAACAGTTCTTGCTTACTCTGTTAAAAGCTTATCAAAATACAGAATTAGGGAGCAAATTTGGGCTAAGGGACATTAAAACAATTGAGCAATTTCGTCAACAAATTCCGGTTCTAACGTACAGTAGTTATGAAGAATATACCAAGCGTATTGCTCAAGGGGAAAAGAATATTTTAACTCCTGACCCTGTAGTATATATCAGTCTTACCAGTGGTTCTACAGGTAAACAAAAAATGGTGCCTGTTACCCAAAGATATCAAAATAGCTTGGGAAGAGCTAATATGGTAGCCATTGGTTTTCTGCTGGAAGCTCTGCGATCGCCAAACCAGCAAGGGTCATTTCGGAAACAGCAACTAGGACAGTTTTTGTTAACCAACTCGGCGCTACTGCAAGGAGTTACCGAGGGGGGGATTAACTATGGTCCGGTTACTGTCCACAGTTTGCGCTCAGGGAAGCAGGTTTACAAGAAACTATTAATCAATCCCTACGAAACCCTGGAGATAGCCGATAGCTTATCTCGTCATTATGTTTGCTTACTCTTCGCTCTGCGCCATCCCTCAATAGGGGGATTCATCGCTAATTTTCCCATGCTGGTGCTACGGACTTGCCACTATCTGGAACAATATGCCCCAGACTTAATTCAGGACTTAAAAGCGGAAACCCTGCCCTCTTGGCTCCAACTCGAACCCAGAGTTCGTGCTCAGTTAGAGCGCCGCTGGGTAGCTAATCCGACTCGTGCAGCTCAATTGCGAGAGATTTTCCAGTCTGAAGGCAGATTGACTCCAAAACTTGCATGGCCGGATCTATCCTTAATTGTTACAGCCTTGGGAGGCACATCAGATTTTTATTTGCAGCGCTTCGGTGATTACTTTGAGGATACTCCTGTCTTTGGTGCTATGTATGGTACAGCAGAAGGCAACTTCGGTATTTTCCATAACCTCAATGATGAAGGAGGCATTCTAGCAATTGAAAGTGGCTTTTATGAGTTTATTCCACAAGATCAATGGGATGTAGAGCAACCGAAAACCTTACTTCCCACCGAGGTAGAAGCTGGCAAGTTCTACCGTATTTTAGTTACCAACTACAGTGGCTTCTACCGTTATGATATTGGGGATGTAGTAGAAGTACTGGGCTTTTACGAAGAAGCTCCAATTATTGCATTCCGTCATCGGCGAGGCGGGTTACTGTCTTCAACAACAGAAAAAACCACGGAATTTCATGCCACTCAGGTGATGCAACAGCTTCAGCAGGAGTTCAACTTGTCCCTGGAAGACTTTTGTATCACCTTGTCTGAGCAGGAGTTTCCCGCTCATTACCTAGTAAATATTGAGCTTACCCCTCAGCAAACCCTCAGGGATCCTCAAGCCTTTCTCCTTCGCTTTGAGCATTGGCTCAAGGAAATCAACAACCCCTACGGCACTGTACGTTTACATGATGTACCACCGCCTCGACTCCGTATTC
Source organism: Caldora sp. SIO3E6 (assembly GCA_010672185.1). GTDB lineage: Bacteria > Cyanobacteriota > Cyanobacteriia > Cyanobacteriales > Coleofasciculaceae > Caldora. The sequence continues at coordinate 5,256 of JAAHHL010000536.1, forward strand.
TCAGTCCTGGTAGTTTTGCCGTGGTGCGTCAGCGTCAACTAGAGAGGGGCATGTTAGATTCTTATCTGAAGTTTCCTCATATTAGCGAAGACCGCAATTTTCTTAAAGGACTAACAGTGGTGCAAGAGTTTCAACTGCAAGAAATTTGCCAAAGTTAGGGTGTAGGGTGTGGGGTGTAGGATTTAGGATTTAGGATTTAGGATTTAGGATGTGGAGAATTGGTGAAAATAAATACCTTCCTTGTCTCCCTTGTCTCCCTTGTCTCCACCTGCCTCCTGCCACCTGCCTCCTGCCTTCTGCCTCCTGCCT
>JAAHHL010000537.1 GCA_010672185.1 Caldora sp. SIO3E6
GTCTTGGGTGTCAAGGGTGAGTAAGGTTTTCTGGAGAGCGCTCGCTACCGAGTAAAAACACTGGTCAACTAAACAAGTCAAGGGTTGGCTTGCTTGCGCTCGCTACCGAGTAAAAACACTGGTCAACGAGACAAGTCAAGGGTTGGCTTGCTTGCGCTCGCTCTCCAAGCTCATGCTTAACTTATCTGCTTGACCACTCTTGTCAGTGGTTAGTCTAAACTCCAGCACATTACCATATTTTGGGCAAAACTTAAGATGCGTTTACCCTGCTTCCTCATTATGGATTCCTATTTGTGTAAAGTTATCTTGTGATGCTTGACAAATTCCAAGAGTGGTTGTCAGCAACAGGAGCCAAAAAGTAGTCTGTATATTCATGCAGCAAATTTCATCCCTTGTGATGTACTACAATGAGATGAGGGGCATCTAAGTTTTTCGGGCAGGGCATAACCATGAAGCCAATTTTGTACAAAATATTCCCTAGACTAGCTGGTACAACAGCTCTAGCAGTGACAACCTTGATGCTAGGGAGTGGAGAAGCGTTTGCTGCCGAAGTTGAGATTCCACCACAAGTACTCAATGGTTTACATTATCCTACAAGTTCTCAACGGTTCTTTGACCAAGGAAAACGTACCTTTGAGCAAGAAATTCAATTGATGCTCCAGAGACTGCAATCATCCCCAGAAACTTTACTACAGATCAGAGAGGATGTGCCAGCACAAATGCGTGAGGAATGGCTCCTGCAAGAAGAACTTAGGCTCCAGGAAAATCCTCATATTGTGCCTCAAGATGCTATTTAGCTATCAGCTATCAGCTATCAGCTATCAGCCATCAGCTTTGAAGAAACAAGGGAATAGGGAGGAAACAGAGAGTCTTTCCTTGGTAGCGAGTTGTACATCACCAGTCGGGGGCTCCTAAGCTGATAGCTGAGTGCTGATAGCTGAGTGCTTTTATGATGCTCGAACTGCTCTAGCACGGCAATCTCTTAACCAAAGCTTAACTGCTTGACCAATGATCCAATTGCTACTCTCTTGGGGTGGCATGGGAGAACTTTCTCGTGAGGAGGAACCAATTTGAGTAAACATCATTGCCAAGCGCCAACCATCAGTGGTTTGGGAGAGAAATAGCCAGTGAAAACTCTGGGCGTCTAAAGCTTTTACCCCAATATACTGTCGTTCTAGGGTAGTGAGGAAGACTTGCTTGGGTTGCTCTTCTTCAGTCAATGTCACTTTGGGGTTATATTGACCAGGACCAAGGGAGAGAGGTTCAAATTCAGGATTTCCTGCCAAAATGATGTATCTGGAGTTATCAGCAGCTTCATCCAAGCGCCGATTCCTTTGAATTATACGATTGGCATAATTGGCTAGATCTTCAACCATTAGGGAAGCTAATGTCTCTACATCATCAGGGCAAGCTTTAGTAGCAGTATCAGAAACATAAACTGGGTTATCCAAGCCAGACTTCCATGAAATCTCGTTCACAACCTTCGCGCAGCTTTCTCCGCAGGAGTAGGATGAAAACTGTGGTGTCTCCGCATCTCCGCGTCCCCGCGTCCCCGCGTCTATTTTCAGATTAGAGGAGTCGGCAAACCAGTAATTGCCCTGCAACCCCAAGCAACTAATCAGTAGCAATCCACAAAATCTTCCCTTAGACATTAGCTGTCGTTAACTCCTCGCAAATCTTTTCCCAAGCAGCAACTGGATCACTAGCAGCAGTAATTGGTCGCCCAATAACTAAGTAATCAGCACCAGCTTTCATGGCAGCAACGGGAGTCATTGAGCGTTTTTGATCCCCTGTTTGTGCCCAAGTAGGTCTTACTCCTGGACAAACTAGCAGAAAATCATCGCCGCAAACTTGCCGTAATTGCTCCACTTCTTGAGGAGAACAAACGGCTCCCTGCAAACCAGTTTCTTGAGCTAGTAATGCCATCTGTAGGGCATACTCTGGCAATTCAAGGGGGATTTTCAGATCAAAAGCTAAGTCCCGTGAATTCAAACTGGTAAGTAGGGTAATCGCAATTAACTTTGGGGGTGAACATCCTGCTGCCTTTGCTCCCTCCTCAACTGCTGCCACCGCTCTTTTGAGGGTACTACGACCAGCAACTGCATGAATTGTGGTTAAATCCACACCATAGGTTGCAGCAGCGCGACAAGCACCGGCTACAGTATTGGGGATGTCGTGGAATTTAAGATCCAGAAAGATCCGCTTTTGCCGCTCTTTGAGAACAGGCAAAATCCTAGAACCAGTGCTTACAAATAATTCTAGCCCCACTTTCCAAAAAGTGACTTGAGGCAAGCTTTCTACTAATGCGATCGCTTTTTCCTCAGTTGCTACATCCAAGGGCACAATAATCCGGTTTTCTATACCCATTTCTCAATTGTACATTCTAAATTCCCTGGGTTATCCCTTGGGCAGGTTTTGTATCCAGATTATCATCGATCCGCAATCAAAACAGCCTTTCTGCAAAAAATACCATCGATTGGTTGTACCCTTTAAATGCGAGTAGTTATACTAAAAAAATTTAGCATGAAGCTCTATTACATTTCCACAACTAGAGCAGTACGTCCTCGGTGGCTCCTCGAAGAAATGGGCATCCCTTACGAATTAATCTCTGTGACGATGCCAATGACTCAACAACCAGAGTACCGTCAGCTTCACCCTCATGGCAAAGTTCCTGTACTAGTCGATGACGATATTACTATCTTTGAGTCAGCAGCAATTTGTGCTTACCTAGCTGATAAATACCCAGAAAAAGGATTGGCACCGTTTCCAGGAACACCAGCACGAGGCTATTACTATCAATGGTTATTTTATGCTCCTCTAACTCTAGAGACTCCGGTAGAGAAATTTTTGTTCCATGTTTTACCTGATTTACCAGAAAAATTATTACCCAATAAACAATATACTCAAGTATCTACTCCAGAACTGAAGCAATGGTTTACTAAAGTTTGTGAACCTCTTAATGAAGTTCTTAGAGATCATAATTATCTGGTTGACAACCGCTTCAGTGCAGCAGATGTTGTCACAGGCGGAGTATTATTGTGGGCACTAAAATTAGGTATGCTCAAAGAAGATAATCCCGTTAAAGCTTATATTACTCAATTGATGGAACGTCCTGCCTTCTTAGCCGCTGATGAAGATGTCTACGCAAAAATAGATGTTTAGTAATATATACAGCATTTCTGAGTAAGCGTGAGGTACATTTGCTATTGGTTTTGGGAATGGGGAATGGGGAATGGGGAATGGGGAATTGGAGATGTACCTCACGAATGCGAGAATTGCTATAAACCTACCACCTACCACCTACCACCTACCACCTAACATCTACCGCCTACCACCTAACATCTACCGCCTACCACCTACCATCTACCACCTAACCCATGTCTCAAGCAAATCAACCATCGGAAAAACCCAGCGCTATAAATATTGTCTTTGTCGGTTTCATTGTTGTTGCTATTCTCTTTGCCGGTTATACAGGCAAAATGGAAGAGATTACTCAAGCGAGTTTTGACTCCGCCAAAGCCGCAGTTACTCTAGCAATTGGTTTAATTGGCGTGATGGCACTTTGGCTAGGTTTGGTACGGGTACTAGAAGCCGGAGGACTAATGTACAATCTGGCGGAGATCCTTAAACCCTTGATGGTTAAGCTTTTTCCTGATGTACCACCTACCCATCCCGCAATGGGGGCGATGATCCTCAATATTTCTGCTAATATGCTAGGACTCGGAGATGCGGCTACTCCTTTTGGCATCAAGGCAATGGTGGAACTCAACAAGCTTAATCCCCTCAAGGGTACTGCCACCAACGCTATGTGCTTGTTCCTCGCCCTCAATACCTCCAGCGTTGTTTTGTTTCCCTTGGGAGTAATTGGCGTGAGGGCCGCCGCCAATAGTAGTAATCCTGCTGCTATTTTTCTTCCTACCTTATTAGCTACCATTTGTTCTACTGTGGTAGCAGTTGTGGTTGCTTCTTGGCTGGGTGGAAGAGACACGGAGACGCGGAGACGCGGAGACACGGAGACACGGAGACACGGAGACGCGGAGACGGGGAGAATAACTAGCAACGAGTCGTCCCCGGAGGAAGGAGAGATAGAAAGCAGCGGCAATCAAGATGAAGTAGAAGTATCGGATTATTCTCACCTTCTCTATCCTACTGGTAGGGCTTCTCAAATTATTGCTTGGTTATTTATGCTCGGTTTTGCGGGCAGCATAGTCTATGGTGTGATTAGCAGTGGTGGTTTAGGGGATTTCTTTAACGGAGATTTCATTTCTCATTGGCTAATGCCTATCTTGATGCTCCTTATTATTACCTACGGAGTTGGGCGAGGGGTAAAAATTTATGAAGCTGTTACCGAAGGAGCCAAACAGGGTTTTGAGATTGCTATTCGTATTATTCCCTTTTTAGTTGCCATTCTTTTTGCGATTGGGATGTTTCGCGCTTCCGGTGCGATGGAAATAGTCTCTAACTTACTGAGTCCCTTAACTAATTTAATCGGAATGCCCGCAGAAGTCTTACCAATGGCCCTAGTGCGTCCCCTTTCTGGTAGTGGTGCTTTTGGCATCATGAGTGAGTTAATTGAGCGATCGCCTGATTCCTATAGTTCCTTTGTTGCTTCTACAATGATGGGGAGTACGGACACAACTTTTTATGTTCTGGCAGTATATTTTGGGGCAGTTGGCATTACCCGCATTCGCCATGCTCTTGCCGCAGGACTTATTGCCGATGCTACGGGACTCATAGCTGCTTGTATCTTTTCAAGCTTATTTTGGGTGAAGTAAGGTCTTAAGATAATGCTTGAACTAAGATGCGCATTAAAGGTTCAACATCTTCAGGCACACGATAACTTTCTAAACCTTGTTCAATCTGTTTTTTGTCCCGATTTAATCTGGCAAATTCCCAAATTTTTCCTGTGGTAACTGCACCAATTAGATAGTGGTTTTGCTTATTTTCTTGCCATTTTTCTAAAGCAATCAATTCAGCTATAAGTTGAGTCATTCCGTAATCTAAATCTTCTTTTTTCGCTTCAATAACCAATAAATCATTGACATTCTCTAAGAAATAGTCTAAATATCCTTGTAATTGCTCACTAACTTTAATTGAATATTCAATAAAAATTTCTGATTTGGTATAATAAACTAAGTCTAAAATTAAAGGTGAAATCAATATTTCTCTCCTAGCAGCTTCACTAGACAAGGAGGCATAAGGTAAAACTTCTTCAATACGCTCTTTTAATTGTTGACCTCTGTTTAAATCACCCTGATATTGAGGTAAATTTAGCTTTTTTCTGGTAAATAAATAACCAAAGTACTTGGCTAAATCTTTAGGTTCAATTTTAAGTTCAAAAAATTTACTGAAAGTATAAGATTGCTCTGGGTTTAGAATTTTCACGATAGTTGTTATTTGTTGTTCGTTGTTCGTTGTTTGTTGTTTGTTGTTTGTTGTTTGTTATTGATATAGTGCAGCACGGCAACAATAACCCATCAGTTAAAAAACGTTAAACAACTTACTACACAAGCTTGCTTTCCTCCTACCTTCTGCCTCCTGCCTCCTGCCTCCTGCCTCA
>JAAHHL010000538.1 GCA_010672185.1 Caldora sp. SIO3E6
GGGGGTGCGGGGAGGGGGTGATGGGGTGATGGGGTGAGGGGGTGATGGGGTGATGGGGTGATGGGGTGAGGGGGTGATGGGGTGATGGGGGGATGGGGTGATGGGGTGATGGGGTGATGGGGTGATGGGGTGATGGGGAGACAAAGAAGAACTGATGATTTTTTTGATACTTAGTCCTCTACTCAAAATTTTGCTCACCCCCCCGAGTCAATGGCAATTTCGCTAAAATAATATAGCCCTAACTCAAAGACAGTCTTAGCCGTGCAATAATTACTGATCTTAACCTTATGGCCAACGCTTGATTGATTATTATGTTTGTCACTAGTCTGCGACCAAATACCTTAATCCCCAATGACCTGTTTGAAGCAATTGAAGACCTCAAGCAAGAGTTAAATGCAGTTATTCTCGCTCACTACTACCAAGAACCAGATATTCAGGATATTGCTGACTATATTGGTGATTCCTTAGGTCTTTCCCAGCAGGCGGCAGCTACAGATGCTGAGGTTATCGTCTTTGCTGGAGTGCATTTCATGGCAGAAACTGCCAAAATCCTGAATCCGCATAAATTGGTCTTGCTGCCGGATTTAGATGCAGGTTGCTCCCTGGCGGATAGTTGTCCTCCTCAAGAGTTTGCCGCTTTCAAGGCTGCTCACCCAGATCATTTGGTTGTGTCCTATATTAATTGCTCTGCTGCCATTAAGGCAATGAGTGATATTATTTGCACCAGTTCCAATTCCGTCAAAATTGTCAATCAAATTCCCCAAGACCAACCGATCATTTTTGCTCCGGATAAAAATCTTGGTCGCTACGTTATGGAGCAAACGGGGAGAGATTTAGTACTCTGGGAAGGGGCTTGTATGGTTCACGAGATCTTTTCCGAGAAAAAGATCGTCCAGCTTAAGATAGAGAATCCCCAAGCGGAAATGATTGCCCATCCAGAATGTGAGCCAGCTGTTTTGCGTCATGCTGATTATATTGGCTCAACCACAGCTTTATTGAAATATTGCCAAAGCACTCCTGCTGAGCAATTTATCGTAGCAACTGAGCCAGGAATTATCCACCAAATGCAAAAGGATGCACCCCAAAAGCAATTTATTCCTGCGCCAGCGATGAATAACTGTGCTTGTAATGAATGTCCCCATATGCGGCTGAATACTCTGGAGAAGTTGTATTTAGCCATGAAGCATCGGACACCGGAAATTACTTTGCCGGAAGATATCCGAGTGGCGGCGCTGAAGCCAATTCAAAGGATGTTAGAAATGTCATTGACTCCGGTTACATAAGAAGATGAATACCATTAATATTCCTCCCACCTTTTATAAGTACCCCTTATGATTTTAGCCAATCAAATATCTCCCCCACTTTAAGATGAAGCGCCTGAGCAAATTCTGGAACTGGTAATACCAAATCGGTTTTTTCAAACACCTGAACTAATTTATCTGCACCATAGACAAAAATGCAAGATTCGTCTGGATCTAGCAGCCAGCCCATTTCCGTGCCGTTATCGAGACAGTGGAGAATGTTACGAACAACTTTAGTGTGGCTTTGATTAGGAGACAAGATTTCAATTGTCCAATCTGGATGAAGGTTAAATATATTGGCAACATCCCCATTACTATCTCTGGGAATGCGCTGAGTACGGAAAATTGCCAGATCTGGAATAATAGATCGCCCCCCAAAGGTACAACGCAACTCTGGGAAAGCTTGTGCTTTTTTATCTGATCTGAATGTGGCTGTTAAGACAAAACTCAATTCCCGTTGCAGGATACTGTGCTTACCTTGGGGCATAGTTTTCTCAATTATTGCTCCGTCAATATACTCACTAGCGGGTTCCGTCTCTGGTAATTCCAAAAACTCCTCCAGTGTCAACAGCTTTTTCGGTGTCTGTACCATAGAACTACCCTTTGCTTGTACTTAGTTTTAATTGTAATTTAATTTTACTAAAGTTTGAATTTACATAGAATCTTTGTTTAAATAATTATCCAAGAATATCAATTAAGTTGATTGTATTGACTTAATATTATTGGCATCCAAGATTTTCAGACATAAAAACTCCATGTAAGGATAACTTACCATGCCTTCACCTTTTCCTGGAATGAATCCTTATTTAGAAAATTCAGCCTATTGGTCAAGTGTACATCATTGGCTGATTACAGAAATTGCCCGCTTATTAAACCAACAGTTAGCTCCTAAATATGTGGTTGCGGTGGAAGTACGCATCTATGAAACCGGTGGAGGAAACTCCACACTTATTGGCATCCCTGATAATATTATTGCGAAAAGTACTGGAAGTGCTATTAAATCTCCTGAGGCTAATGTTGCTGTTGCAGTACCTTCTACCCAACCTCTAACGATAGAACTTGCTCTGACAGAGACGATTAAACAAGGATATCTAGAAGTTAGGAGAGTTGGTACGGGAGAAGTTGTTACAGCTATTGAGATTTTGTCCCCAATCAATAAAAATCTAGGGAAAGGGCGAACAAAATACGAAAAAAAACGTCAGCTTATTTTAAGTAGCTATACAAATTTTGTGGAAATAGACTTACTACATCAAGGAAATTCAATGATTGTGCTAGATCAGAATATAGAGCATGATTATCGTATTTTAGTCAGTCCTAGTAATCAACGTCCTCAAGCACACTTATATGCTTTTAACCTTCAAGATGCAATTCCAGTTTTTTCTCTACCCCTGAGTCCGGAATATCCAGAAATAATGCTAGATTTGCAAACTATTTTACATCAAGTTTATGACCAAGGACGCTATGATTTAATCATTGATTACAAACAAAAAGTTATTCCTGCCCTATCAGCTACTGATGCAGTTTGGGTAGAGAATATCTTAAACAACTAGTCCAAGAGTTTCCAACTCTATCATTTAGTATAAGCTTGTTGATTTTATTTCAAGATGAGTACTACTTATTCCGAAGCGGTCAAAATCGCGCAAACCTACTACGATGCTTCAGAAACTGACCGTTTGTATGCCACTATTTGGGGTGGAGAGCATATCCATTATGGCATTTACCAGCAACTGGATGAGCCCATCCATGATGCTTCCCAGCGTACAGTAGAAACGATTGCTCAAACCTTGGAAAACCTCAATCAAAACTCGCGAGTAATTGATTTGGGTGCTGGTTATGGTGGTGCGGCGCGGTATTTGGCAACAACTTACGGTTGTCAGGTGTGCTGTCTTAATTTGAGCGAAGTACAAAATGAGCGCAATCGTCAACTGAATCAGGAACAGGGTTTAGCGGATTTGGTTGAGGTAACTCAAGGGAGTTTTGAAGAGATTCCCTATCGGGATCATGCCTTTGATATCGTTTGGTCTCAAGATGCTATTCTACACAGTAGCGATCGCGCTCATGTGTTTGAGGAAGTCAAGCGGGTATTAAAGCCAGGGGGTGAATTTATTTTTACTGACCCGATGCAAAGTGAAGCTTGTCCACCAGGGTTGCTGCAACCAGCCTTTGAGCGTTTGGGAATTGATAATATGGGTTCTTTGAGTTTTTATCGCCAGACAGCCAAAGCATTAGGGTTTGAGGAACTACACTTTATTGATCTTTCCTCAAATGTGCCGATTCACTATCGGCGTTTTGGAGAGGAAGTTAGGAAGCGGTATGAGGAGGTAGTGAAAATTACCTCAACTGAATTTGCCCAGAAAACCCTCAAAAGCATTGAACCTTGGATTGAATATTACCAGAAAGGGTATATGCAGTGGGGAATTTTACATTTTCGTCTGTAATTACCAACAATGAATGATACTGTGTAGAGGTGTTGGCGCGTTTGATAAAAAGCGAGGATTGACCCTTGGAAACCCCTACCTTTATTCTGTTTAGCGCAGGACTATTTCGGGTAACATGAACAGTTTAAGAGCAGTAGTGCCACCGTTTTTAGTACTTGATCGATGTTTACAGGAGTGGTTATTAGAGGATATTGGACGAGGGGATCGCACTACCCAAGGCTTGTTGGATGGTGCAACTCAAACCCGAAAGGCTCAATGGATTGTCAAAGAAGCTGGCATAATTGCCGGATTACCAATTGCTGCACGGGTTTTTCAGTTGCTCAATCAACAGGTAAAATTCACACCATTAGTGGAAGAGGGTCAGTGGTGCGATCGCTCTTCAGGAAACTCTCCCCAAAACCGAACTATTATTGCTACTATTGAAGGCCCCCTGGATGCTCTGTTGATGGGAGAGAGAGTGGCGCTCAATTTAGCCATGCGACTGAGCGGAATTGCCACAATGACACACAAATATGCTGCTCAAATTGCCGATTTACCCACTCAACTGGCAGATACCCGCAAAACCATACCAGGACTTAGATTACTAGAAAAATACGCTAGCCAAGTTGGTGGAGCAGTTAATCAGCGGATGGGATTAGATGATGCAGTTTTGATTAAGGATAATCATATTGCCGCAGCCGGAGGTATCGGGAATGCCATTACCCAAATTCGCTCTCGCATTCCCTATCCACTCAAGATAGAGGTAGAGACGGAAACTATTGCTCAGGTAAAAGAAGCCTTGGAGTATCAAGCCGATATCATCATGCTAGATAATATGTCTATAGAAATGATGAGACAAGCAGTGCAACTGATTCGAGGAAAGAGTGTTGGTGGTGTTGTTGCAGGATTAGGGGAGAATCCTGTCAAAATTGAGGCTTCAGGTAACATCACTTTAGAAACAATTCGTGCTGTAGCAGAAACTGGGGTAGATTACGTTTCCACTAGTGCTCCCATTACCCGCTCAACCTGGCTGGATTTGAGTATGAAAATCAGCAGTTAAGCGGTTGTACATTAAAATCGCACAATATATCTCTCGAGAAACTAGGGAATGGGGAATGGGGAATGGGGAATGGGGAATGGGGAATGGGGAATGGGGAATGGGCAATAGGCAACTTCGGAAGAGAATTGTTTCCAAGCTCAAAAATTTGTCGGTACTGAGCATCTAGAAGCAATTAGATTAGCACCAACTCCTGCTGATGCAGCCAAGATGGGACGAGAACGCCATCGTCCCCTGCGTCAGGATTGGGAGGAAGTAAAAGAGGAGGTGATGGAGCAAGGTTTATTGTGTAAGTTTCAAACCCATCAGGATATTGGTGAAATTTTGTTAAGTACAGGGGAAGAATTAATTGTCGAAAATGCTCCTCAAGATTATTATTGGGGCTGTGGTAAAGACGGGAGTGGGAAGAATCGCCTGGGAGAGATTTTGATGAAAGTGCGGACTAGGTTGCCAAATTCGTAAAGGCCATAACAATGATGAGATAGTTCATCAATGCAGTTATGCTCATAAGAGAAATATTACAATGAAAAAATTTCCAGATGTTGTCAACTCTAATGACTCCCGTTCAATACTAAAAAAAAATCATCGAAGTGTTGCTGATTTAGATTGGGTATTGATTCTGAATAAGCCCAAACTACTTTACGTCGAAACTCCCAAAGCAGCCTGTACAAAAATTCGTACCTTGTTAATCTTGCTCAACCGTGGCTATGATGATCCAGAATTAGCTGAATTTCTGCAAACCGTCAAACCAGCACCTTATTACCACTGGGAATTTGGA
>JAAHHL010000539.1 GCA_010672185.1 Caldora sp. SIO3E6
TGTGCTGCAGGAAGTGACATCCTTTACGGTAACGAAGGTAATGACGAACTCTTCGGCGGTATAGGTAACGACATCCTCTACGGTGGTGCTGGGGATGACTTACTCAATGGTGGTGCTGGTAATGACTTACTCTATGGTAATGCAGGCAATGATACCTTTGTTCTAGCACCAGGAATGGGTACTGATACTATCTACAACTTTGAAGATGGTGTAGACTCCCTCCAATTGGATGGTAATATCAGCTTCGGACAACTAGAGATTGTCCAAAGTGGCAGATCTACTCAGATTAACCTTAATAATACGGGAGAAACCCTAGCTATTTTAAGGGGTACTGATGCTGGGCTGATTACTGAAGCTGATTTCAGCACTATCTAGATGATCTAGTTTCAGTTAGAGCATAGCAAATTGTAGGTTGGGTGTAGCGATAGCGAAACCCAACACACCCAGTAATACAATAGTTTGCTATGCTATGCGGTACATTGTTAATCCCCCTAAATCCCCCTGATCAAGGGGGACTTTTTTCTGCTGTACTTTGTTACAGTGCAAAGCGCTGTATCATGTCTGGGTAAATCGTTATTATTTCCTTGTAACCGGAATTGATATGAGCTGAATAAATCCGCTTTTTTTACCCCTTTATTATTTCAATATTTTTCTTTTTTCCCACCTTATTTGTACAACTTTTTTATTGATTTCTATTGCGGTTAGTCATTTAAATGATCTATAATTAAAACAATTAAACTTCACAAGGTTTAAGTTAAATCTAACGAGGTTTAAGTAACATTCTTCTTCTTGTTGTAACGAAAAATATCCCATGAACTACCGAACAATTAAACTTTCCGCTGCCTTGGTTGCTACTGTTGCTAGCTTAGTTGGTTTCTCCTCCATTGCTCGTGCTGGAGAAGGTGGTAGCGCTGGTGCTGCAGCTTTCACTACTGATGGTGCTGGTGCCGTTACTGGTGCAGCAGTATCTGCTGCTGTAGGTAAAGAAGGTGCTGCGGCTAATTCTTTTAACTACAGTGGTACTCATACTAGTACTTTACAGAACTCTGCTTCTGCTGTTGGTGCTGCTGGTACAATCGAGCTCACGGGTGTAGGCAGCCCCGATGGTGTCCTAGTAGAAACTAAGCAAGATACGGCTCGCGATGAAGATCAGGTTAATACACTCGATGGGTATGAGGTCAACGTTGGTACTACTTCTGGAGATACTTTGATTGATGATCCCGGAATCTAGTTTCAGTAATAAGTAAATCTTGTTACTAGGATAAGTCACTCTCTGATTTTCGACCCTCAGCGCTGAGTTAATGGTTAAGGGTTTTCTAGGTAGAAAACCCTTAACTACTGAATAAGTCAAATGGAAGCATTGTTGTGGAAAATCCCTGGGTAATCTTCAAGCTGAAAGCTGACAGCTGACAGCTGAAAGCTAAAAACTGATAGCTAATGACTTATTCAGCAAACCCCAAATAGTCTTGGGTATTGACTGAAGTAATTATAAAGCCAAGGTTTTCTCGCCATAGCAACAGATACCTTTACTAGGAGGGCTAAGCATCCTTGTAGTGATTAGGCTGCATACTCCCAGCAAGAGTAAGTTACCAAAGATTCAGGTGATTATCAAACTTATCTTTGTCATTTGCTTCGCGCTACTCAGTATCATTTGCTCTTTCAAAGGAGTAGCAGAAGTGCAATCGGAGGTATCAGTAGAAGCGAATCTTGATGTACTCTTCTTTTTCCCAACCAAAAGCCTCCTCCTCTTAGGAAAACTAACCTAGAGGAGTTAGCGTCTGAACTACCAAACTCGCTACGAGCTAATACTGTTGACGAGCCTGAGTTTTTTAAACATTCTTCTTAACTAAAGATAACACCAGAATTGGAATAAGGTTATCCCTCTCTAGATAGAGATGCCACTAGTGCAAGAAGGCAGAAGGCAGAAGGCTCCGAGGCAGGAGGGAAGAAAGCTTGTGTAGTAAACTTTTTCATTTTTTTAACTGGCGTGCTATTTTCCTGCCCGTTGTACTAGTAAACCTGAATCATTAAAAACAGGGTAGCCGATATTCTCTAACCCACGGTTTTGGCAGGATAAATGCTGGCACTTTTTCCTGTTTTTAGCAATTATAGTGTACTAGTGTAAATTTCACTCACCCAGTGTTTGGTTAAGGGCTAATGACTTTTCTCTACCCCTAACACCTAAACCAATAAGTCTCCGGATATCTTAAGCATCTACCGAAAGAAGTAGACAGCCAGGGTCTTCTAGCCACAGCAACAGATATCCATACTGGGGAGGTTAAAGATCGCTGTAGTGACTAGGCTGCATACTCCATGTCATAGTAATGTACCAAAGATTGATGCAATTATCAACCCTATATTAGTCAGTTGTTTCGCGCTACTCGGTATCACGTTTCCTTTAAAGGGAGTAGCAAGAACCAATTCAGAGGAAGCAGTAGATGCTAACCCTGAGGGATTTTCGTTTTCTTCTAATAGGACTAACTCAGAGGAGTCAGCAACTGAGTTATCAGACTTGCCACCAGTTACTAGTGTTAGCGAACCTGAGTATATATATGATGCTTCTTCTGAATTAAGAAGTACATCAGGATCGGCAGAAGTTGCGGGTGAGCGAAAAAAGGGTTGGGGGAACAATCAAGCAGACGCGGGGACGCGGGGACGCGGAGACGCGGAGAAGAGAAATCCCAACCAAAATTTCGTTCACCCAGAAGTTGCTCACTCTCCGGAGTTAGAACTGAGGGAGCTGTTAGCGCAGCGGAACGAAGTTCGGGAGATTGGGGAGCTGAGGGAGACTGGAGATATTGGTGAGATTCGTAAGATTGGGGAGATTGGCGAGACTAAGGAGATTGTCGAGTCTGAAGATATTGTTGAGACTAAGGAGATTGCCGAGACTGAGGAGATTGCCGAGTCTGAGGATATTGTCGAAACTGAGGATATTGTCGAGACTGGGGATATTATCGAAACTGAAGATATTGTCGAGTCTGAGGATACTGGCGAAACTGAGGAGATTGCCGAGTCTGAGGAGATTGCCGAGTCTGAAGATATTGTCGAGTCTGAAGATATTGTCGAGTCTGAAGATATTGTCGAGTCTGAGGATATTAGCAAAACTGAAGATATTGTTGAGTCTGAAGATATTGTCGAGTCTGAAGATATTGTTGAGTCTGAAGATATTGTCGAGTCTGAAGATATTGTTGAGTCTGAAGATATTGTCGAGTCTGAGGATATTAGCGAAACTGAAGATATTGTCGAAACTGAAGATATTGTCGAAACTGAGGATACTGGCGAGACAAGGAAGCTGGAAGGTAATGGGGAAAATAATAGGGTTCCTCCGAGTAGTACCGAATCAGAGCCTACCCCAGTTGCAGAAGATCCTAACTACATTATTCCTCCTCGAATTGCTCCTGCAGAGGGAGTTCAGCCTTTAACCACAACCCTACCCTTAAACAATACCCCCATTAACCACCTAACGGAATGGAACTTTTCTGCTAGCGGCACTGTTGCTGAAACCATCGACAATGATCCTGTTTTTTCTGGCATTCTCAAACTAGACTCCAAAATTACTGAAAGTTTAACCAAAACCAATGTTTATACTGTAGACCAACAGGGAAGCTATCTGGGATTGGGTACTGTACCCCGTCAAAGAGTAGTTACCACTACCACTATCGAACCCCAAACCCTAACCGGGTTCCAACTACAAGCAAGTTTGACTGGTGCTTGTATTTTGGATAATTCTATCACTGAACAACAATGCACCTATACCCCTGGTGTAGTTATAGATCGAGATAGTATTGATCCACAATTTTTAATACCGACTCGCATTTTCCAACCTTCTCAAGTTGGTGATGTCGTCACCCCAGAATCATTGGAGGCAATCCAACTTCCCGGATTCCAGAGAGGTGCTAATGGGCAAGAAATTGGTCTAGACTTATATTTCCCTAATACCGGTGCTTTGCCCGGTAATAGTCAATCGCAACAAACGCAAATCGAGCGAGAAGAGGAAGTAGACAATACCATAGCTGGCACGTTTTCTCAAGTCAGACAAATAGTGAAAGCCAACGATACAGAAGCAGTTTTAGGGCGTACTATTCGCGGTATCACTATTTTAGGTACAGACGAAAACCGCCCCACAAATACTGCCCTACAACTAGTCGCTCAATTCTTCCCGGATGTGATTCCTGAATTATCAGGAAGTACCAATCCTGTTAACACAAAAATTAATCGTAACTTATTCTTCGCTGCCAACAATACTCGCCTACCTAGCAATAGTTTTACCATTTACTCCGCCGGAATTGGCAGGGCAACCAGTTTAACCGATGACATCAAGCAATTAAGTGACATTCCCTCAGCCAATTATAACAGTATTTGGCTGGGTCTTTCTCCCGTAATCGAACGGAGTTTGGCAACGGGGCAAGTCTTTTATCAACCCCTAAGTGAGCCCAGACTGCTTTCTAGTGGTGGTGGAGAGGGAGGTTCCCAGTCAAATGTAGAATTCCTGTCTGTAGTCAATGACGAATCTTTTTCCACTGCTAATCTACAAAATTTTTATGTACAGCTTTATTTAGACTTTTTCAATCAAGATGCGAATTTCGTCAGCGAAAGTATTTATCGAGAAGAAACTAATTATGACCCTCACCTGAGCTTCAGCGGTAACATTACTAGTAGTCAAGATATCATCAGATATTACGCTGGATTAATTGCCTCAGAAAAAGTCAAAGCTTACGCAGGGGGTGACTACACTAGAAACACTCCCAGCGGTTGGAAGTTTCAGGCAGGAGGGATTGGTTATCTGAACCCAGACCAGGATTACTATAGTCAATTATGGGGCAGTGTATCTAAAACAATATCCTTAGGTCAAAATGCCAATTTAATTTTAGCCACTGGCTTGAATTATGCCCCCAACCGGGAAACTCAGATTGGTGACATAGTTAGCACTTCCCCAGGGAGTTCATTAAACGCCAGCGCTCGTCTAAACTGGGGGAGAGCTTCTTTGGGATTAACTAATTCCTTCGGGGATATTTTGCCCAATTCTTATGAGAACCAACTCCTAGCTGATTTAACTGTTCAAGTCACTAAGAACCTGCGTCTATCTGCTTACTGGGCTCCTATTGATGAAAATACCAGTCACTCTCCTTATGGAGCCAGTATACTGTGGCAACTAGGAGATAGTTACAATAGCCCCACCCTTTCATTTAATTGGAAAAATCAGGAGTACAATTATGGCATTGACCCTGTTGGCAATGATTTATCAATTCAAGATAATGTTTTTACCTTGCAATTTCGCATAGGGGCTCCTTAAATTTATTGTTTATTGTTTGTTGTTTGTTGTTTGTCATTGGTTATACTCACATCTTGCACCAGTACCAATATACTTAATGGTATCAATCATAATAATCAATTCTAATACACCAACCAGTCAAATCTTATCACTGTTGCCCGATGAGCTGTTCCCTGTCGCCTACCTCCACTAGTCAGTTTTCGATCGGCCGAGCCCACGTCTGACCTCCAGTCACGGTACT